>CBDUXS010000026.1:0-11203 GCA_965371255.1 uncultured bacterium | reverse complement strand
GTCGATACCGGCCCGGCAGTCGTCGGTCAGTCGAGCCAGCGCGTTTACCTGGGCGCCTGCTCGAATCGCGGCCTCGAAATCGGCGCCGTCGATCTGATACAGCAGGCGCTTGGACAGTGAGACGGCAGAAGCGCTGCGTGACGCGAGTTCCGCGAGAAAACTTGTGGCCGCTTCCTCAAATCCCTCGTCCGGGTATACGCGGTTCACGATCCCGTATTCGGCTGCGGTTTGCGCATCGATCGTCTCCCCGAGGGCCACCAGCTCGAACGCTCTGGTCTCACCGGTTGACCGTCGCAGGATCGCCATGACCATCGCGGCGACGAATCCAAGACGCACTTCAGGATAGCCAAACGCAGCTTTGTTCGATGCAACGACCAGGTCACAGGCCGTCGCGAGTCCACAGCCGCCCGCAAGTGCTCTGCCATGGACGACGGCTACAATCGGCTTGCTGATGCGGCGCATGGTAATGAACAGGTCGCCCAGCGCCTGTGCGTCGGCGAGGCTCACCAGCACTCCCGATTCGATCGATGCGCGTACTTCTCGCAGATCCGCGCCGGCGCAAAAGTCCGATCCCGTCCCGCTGAGCGCTACGACCCGTACGTCGCCGTCGGCATCCAGTTGCAGGAACGTGCCGGTCAATTCGGCGACCAGAGACGAATCAAGCGCGTTCCGCCGGTCCGGACGATTGAGCATGACGCGGACGATGCCGCGGGCATCGTCCCGTTCTACCCTCAACTGCTCACTCATCCTCGGTTCCCTCCCCTCCGGCCGGCTTACGGCCAGGAGCTTCGCCGGCCACTACTCTGCGACAGTCCTCGATGACCGATTCGGGGACGTCGATCTCGAGGCCGAGAATCGCCGCCGCGAACGTCTTTCCCTGCGCATCCAGCATCAGGGACACGGTACCTCCGCCACCCAGCGATTCGTGCAACAGGAAGTTGAGCGCGAACAGATTTGGCAGCTCGAAACGCTCCACGCGGCCCCGGCAGACGTTGCTGAAGTACTGCTTGACTTCATCTATCGTAACACATTCAACAAGGGATGGATAAGCAGATTCAGCGATCGCAATGATTCCCACATTTGCCGTATCTCCCTTGTCGCCGGAACGCGCGAACGCGACCTCGCGCAGCGAGACTCTCATGACGCCGCCTCGCGCACGTCGACGCGCAGGTGAGGCTCAACGGCGGTCCGGTCGATCAACGCGGGCCAGTATGCCATGACTTCCTGCACCCGTGGTCTTCCACCCGCGAAACCCGTGACGCTCGGAGGTCCGGCCAGGATCAGCGGAGCGATCTCCCTGGTGAACCGCTCGACCGCCTCCCTGTCAGGAGACCTCACTCCCACCCGCAATTCGACCTCCGGAAGGTCCTCGGGACTGCCGGGCGACCGGCCAAGGCAGGCACCCGCTCCCACGTACTCGGTACGGATCTCGTCGAATTCAAGCCCGAGGCCTTGCAGACGGCCGCGCAAAATCTCGTCGGCCCGGCGGGCCTTGTCGAGCGCCTCCGGCCAGGCATAGACCAGCGTGCCGGTCGCCTTCCATCCCGCGTGATAGGCAATCGAAACCTTCAGCATATCCGTCCTCGGACCGCCCATCACGCCGTAAACGCGTACACGATCGTCACCCAGGTCCTCGATGCGGATGGTCAAAAAATCCGCGACGCAATCCGGAGTAATGTAGTCTTTCGGGTCACCCATTTCGTAGACCAGCTGCTCGGACACGGTGGCCCAGGTCACCCGTCCTCCCAGGTCGGGGTGTTTCGTTACCACAAAGCTGCCGTCGGCTGATGCCTCGATGATCGGATAGCCCGGCGTCACGAGATCGACGCTGCGCCAGTCGAACAGCGTATTACCTCCCGCAGCCTGTGCCCCGCACTCGTTGATGTGACCGGCTGCCACGCCCGCGGCCAGCCTGTCCCAATCATCGGCCGCCCAGCCGAATTCGTGAGCCAGCGCGGCGTACGTAAGCGCCGTGTCCGTCGATCGACCCGTGATGACGATGTCGGCATTACCCTCGAGCGCTTCCAGTATGGGCTCCGCCCCGATGTATGCGTTGGCGCTATAAACCCGATCGCGAATCGAAGCCAGTGGTTCTCCCGTCTCCATATTCAGGAACTCGTGGCCATCGGCCAGCAGGTCGTCGAGACGTTCCATCAACCCGTCGCCGTGCACCGTACCTATCCGCATGGGTCGCGGGGTCGCGACGCCGGCGAGACCATCGAGCAGCGCTTCCCGGCATGCGTGCGGATTGACTCCCCCCGCATTCGTGAGAATGCGAACTCCCCGCTCGATCAACTCCGGCGCCAGATCCAGCACCAGCGGCACGAAGTCCCGGGCATATCCGGCCGACGGATCTCGCTGCCGCTGCTTCTGCATGATCGACATTGTGATCTCGGCCAGATAGTCGAGCATCAGGTAGTCGATCGGCCCGTGACGAACCTGGAGTTTCGGCGCCTCCTGCCAGTCACCCCAGAAGCCCTGGCCGGACGCGACCCGAACAATCTCAGACATAGGCCGACGCTGGCAGATTGAACGTGCCGATGTGAGGGCCGGGGTTCTCCAGAGCGCATCTCAGGGCCATATCGAGTACGTCTCTCGTGTCCTCCGGATAGATCATGGCATCGAAGAATCCGCGGGCCGCCGCGTACCTGGCGTCGAGCTGTTCATCATACTCCGCTCGAGTCTTCTCGATCGCTTCCCGGGTGGCTGAATCGAGTTCCATTCCCTCGGTCTGGGCACGGTCGATCCGCCGGCCATGAACGGCACGGACGGCCGCCTCGCCTTCCATCACGCCCATTCGACCGGTCGGCCAACTGAAGATGAAGTCGGGATCGAATCCCTGCGCTGCCATCGCATAGTAGCCCGCACCGCTGGCATGGTTCGTCGTAAGCACGAGCTTCGGCACACGGGCCGTGGCCATCGATTCGACCATGCGTGCGCCCGCCCGAATAATTCCGGAATGCTCGGCCTCCACTCCGACCATGAATCCGCTGACGTCCTGCACGAACAGCATCGGCATCCGTTGGCGGTCACACATGTCCATGAAATAGGCCACCTTCTCGGCGCTGTCCGAGTAGATGATGCCACCCAGCTTCGGTGGGCCGCCTGCCTCCGTCCGGAACATCCCCCGGCGGTTGGCGATGACTCCGAGCCGACGTCCCTTCAGCCGGGCGACCGCCGTGAGCATCTCCGGCGCATAACCGGCCTGGAATTCGTCGAACCGGCCTTCGTCGAGGATCGTGTCGAGCAGGTCGGTGATCTCATATGGCTGCCGATGATCATCAGGCAGGATGTCGTATGCGTCCTCGGCCGGGCGGGCCGAGTCCCGAGGATCGTCGTCCGGCGCCGGAACCACCGATGGCGGCACGTCCGACAACAAGTCGCGGAGCTTCGCAAGACAGGCCTCGTCGTCAGACGCCTCGAAGTGTGCCACGCCTGAGATCCGATTGTGGGTCGCCGCGCCACCCAGCAACTCGCCATCCACATCCTGTCCGGTGGCTCCCTTTACGAGATTCGGTCCGCCGAGACCCATGAAACTCGTTCCCTCCACCATCACGATTACGTCGGACAGGGCGGGAAGATAGGCACCGCCGGCAATGCATTGCCCCATCACGGCGGCTAACTGAGGAATCTGGAGGTAGTGCCGCATGATCGAGTTGTAATAGAAAATGCGGCTTGCACCATACTTGCCGGGAAATACTCCGCCCTGGTACGGAAGATTGACGCCGGCCGAATCGACGAGATAAATGATCGGAGCCCGGCACCGCATGGCGACTTCCTGGGCCCGGAGGATCTTCGTAATCGTCTCGGGCCACCAGCTGCCGGCCTTGACCGTCGCGTCGTTGGCCACGATGACGACAACGCGGCCTCCGACCTCACCGATGCCCGTGACCACGCCGGCAGCGGGCGCCTGGCCGTCGTAACGGTCGCTCGCCACGAGCAGGCCGATCTCGACGAACTTTCCGCCGGGGTCGATCAGGCGCTCGACGCGCTCGCGAGCCGTGAGTTTCCCCTTCGCGTGCTCCCGTTCGATGCGCTCGGATCCGCCGCCGAGACGAATCTCGGCTTCGAGTCGGCGCACTTCCTCGGCAAGCTGCGCCATCCGCGAGGGACCAGCCGTCATTCCGTCGACCGTCCCGCCCGTTTTTCAGTGACCCAGCTGCGGATGTAGTCCACTGCCTCCGTGGTCGCCGTGCCGGGACCGAACAGGCGGCCAACGCCTCGGTCCTGCAGGGATTCGGCGTCCTCGGATGGGATGATCCCTCCTCCCGTCACGAGCACTTCGTCCATTCCATTCTCGCGTAACAGGTCCAGCACACGCGGAAACAGCACCATGTGGGCCCCCGACAGGACCGAAAGCGCGACGACGTCTACGTCCTCCTGCAACGCCGTCGCCGCGATCTTCTCGGGCGTCTGATGGAGTCCGGTATAGATCACTTCCATGCCAGCATCACGGAGCGCAGCTGCGATGACTTTCGCCCCACGATCGTGACCGTCAAGTCCGGGTTTCGCAACCAGAACGCGGATTTTTCTATCGTTCATATGGATACCTGTAAAATCAGTCTGCGGCGACGTTCGGCTTGGCCCCGTGCACCGCGGCACCAACGTAAGACCCGGCGGGCTCCGAGCCCACTACCGGAACCGGATCAGAAACCAATCGGCTCCTTGAATCGACCATAGACCAGCTCGAGAGTACTGCGAATCTCGCCCACGGTCGCATAAGCGCGCACAGCGTCGAGCATGGGCGGCATAAGGTTGGCATCGTTGCGTGCCGCGGAATCGAGTTGCCGCAGAGCCTCATCCACGGAGGCTTGATCGCGCTCGGCACGAAGCCTGGCGAGGCGCTCGCGTTGGACTTCTCCGGCAGTCTCGTCGATGCGCAGGATCTCGATGTCGACCTCGGATTCGTCATCCTCGCGAAACTCATTTACGCCAACGATCGTCCGCCGCCCGGTTTCAATTTCGTCCTGGAATCGTCGGGCCGCAGCAGCAATCTTGCTCTGGAAATATCCGTTCTCAATCCCCTGCACGACCCCGCCGAGTTCGTCGATCTCAGCGAAGATCCCCTCGGCTTCCTTTTCTAGCTCATCCGTCAACGATTCGACCAGGTACGAGCCCGCCAGCGGATCGATGGTATTCGGCACTCCGGTCTCAAAGGCCAGAATCTGCTGGGTCCGGAGCGCGATCCGGACGGCCGCCTCCGTGGGTAACGCGAGCGTTTCGTCCATGGCGTTCGTGTGCAGAGACTGAGTGCCCCCAAGCACGGCTGCGAGGGCCTGATAGGCGACGCGGACGATGTTGTTGTAGGGCTGTTGCGCCGTCAGCGAGACGCCGGCGGTCTGCGCGTGCGTGCGAAGGCGCCAGCTTTCGGGACGCTCGGCACCATAAACGTCGCGCATGCGGCGCGCCCAGATCCGTCTGGCCGCGCGAAACTTGGCGATCTCCTCGAAGAAGTCGTTGTGGACATCCCAGAAGAAGGATAGACGCGGCGCGAATTCGTCGACGTCGAGTCCGCGGCGGATCCCCTCCTCGACATAGGTGAATCCGTTCTTCAGAGTAAACGCCAGTTCCTGTCCCGCCGTGGCCCCCGCCTCCCGGATGTGGTAACCGGAAATCGAGATCGTGTTGAATTTGGGAGCATGGGTAGCCGACCATTCGAAGATGTCGGTAATCACTTTCAGCGCGGGTCGTGGGGGAAAAATCCACGCATGCTGCGCCATGTACTCCTTCAAGATGTCGTTTTGAATCGTCCCCCGGACCTGGTCGAAGGCGACGCCCTGCTTCTCGGCGGCCACCAGCAGGAAGCAGTACAGCATGATCGCCGGACCATTGATCGTCATCGAAACGGAGACCCGGTCGAGCGGAATGCCGTCGAATAGCGTCTCCATGTCAGCAAGGCTCGAGATCGCGACTCCGCACTTGCCGACTTCCCCTTCGCACAGTGGGTCGTCCGAGTCATATCCCATCAGGGTGGGAAAATCGAAAGCCACCGAGAGACCGGTCTGGCCGCGTTCGAGCAGGAATTTATATCGCTCGTTCGTTTCGGCGGCCGTCGCGAATCCGGCAAACAATCGCTTTGTCCACAAGCGTGTGCGGTACATCGTCTGATACGGACCGCGGGTGAACGGAAACTCTCCCGGCATGCCGAGGTCCCGGGCGTAGTCAAACCCGGGACGGCTGGCCGGCGTGTAGACCGGCTGGAGTTCCCGACCTGAAATCGTCGTGAAGTCGGTATCCTGCCGCTGAGGCGTGTTGGCGATCGCCTTTTCCCACTGCCGCAACGCCTCCTCGACGTCGGCAAGGGCGCGGCGCCGACTCTCTACTTCGGCGCGGAGTTCAGCACCCGCATCCATTGATTCGTCCAGTACCTGACGCATTTCCCTCCCTTGCACGATGTTTGGCGTTCGGGGGGAATATACGAGGGTAGGACGCCGGCGTTCCAGCGCAGTCAGTCGCCGGCGGTCGTGGGTTCGGATGAATCCGTGGGACAGAGCGAGGCAGCGAGCCGTCGGGCGGTCTCGTACGGAGAGCTTCCCGCCAGGCCCGCATCGGCACCGGCCTCGGCGATCCACCGCTGCCACGCCTCGGCACCTCGGCGTGCGACGGACCGCTCGAGAATCAACCGGGCGTGCTCCACGGCAGCCTCGGATCTACGCGTTCGGAGTGTGCCCGTGGCGCTCAACCAATCGAAGTGCCGATCCAGGGCTGCGGCCAGCTCCGGTATGCCATCGCCACCGGACGCCACGGTCATCAGCACCGGCGGCTCCCAGGTATCCGGCACGTCGCCGGTGGGCAGGTCCACGCCGTGATGTGCTCGAGTCGACGCCGGAGACCGGCCGGTCCGCAGGCCGTTGACGATCAGTATCTCATTCTTCAGGCGATCGGCGCCGGATCGGTCTGCCTTAGTCACCACGAACAGGTCCGCCACTTCCATCAGGCCGGCCTTCATCGCCTGGATGCCGTCTCCCGACTCCGGCACCAGGCCGACGACCGTCGTGTCCGCCTGGGAGGCGATCTCCAGTTCCGACTGGCCAACGCCTACCGTCTCCAGGATGATGCGATCAAACCCGAACGCGTCCATCAGATCCGTCGCTTCTCGCGTCGTCGCAGACAGACCGCCATGTGACCCGCGCGTCGCCATCGATCGAATGAATATGCCGGACTCCGTCGCGAGGTCGTCCATTCGCACTCGGTCGCCGAGCAACGCACCGCCGGTGAACGGGCTGCTCGGGTCCACCGCAATCACGCCTACCGTTTCACCGCCTTCCCGGTAGAGCCGCGCAAGCACCGACACGAGGGTCGACTTTCCGGACCCGGGCGGACCCGTAATGCCGATTCGACGCGCATGTCCAAGTCGACCGTGCAGCGAATGCAGCAACGATTCGAAGCCAGCCGCCTGGTTCTCAACCAATGAAATGCACCGGGAGAGTGCGAGCGGCTCACGCTCATTAAACCTGGAAAGCAGGCTCTGCAGATGCGGGGCCAGGTGAGGCGTATCGCTGTCGTTCGTCATGACCCCGTAAACATCAGTTCGTCCGCACGATGACGACCCGTACACCGACCGCCGAGGCAATGTCGCCAGCCGTGTCCTGATTGCCCAGTCGGATCCCAGCCGGACCAGCGCCGGAGGGCGACGTCAGACGGACGTAGTCGCCCGTAAACGAGAACAGATCAACCGCCCGGCGAACCGGCACAGCGAGATCAAACACTGTCGGAGCCAACGAGTATCCTCCGGGGGCGAAGGTGCTCGACCGGAGTCCAAGTTCCGCATACATCTCGCGTAGCCTGTAAGAACTCAGTTGCAGTTCAGCGCGCGGAACGACATCCGATCGATCCTCGACGGCCAGCATCATTGCCCAATCCGATACGAGCGATTCGAACGGAACGCCGAACACGGCCGCGATCGCGTCCCGCGCATCCGAAGCGCCGTTCTGGATCAAGCCGCGTGTGCGAATCGGCTCCGTGATGCCGGTCTCGAACCGGTCGAGGAGGTAGCGGAGGAAGCTCCACGACGTGCCGCGGAGCCGGAACGTCGCAGGTCCGAACGGATCCGAAGCCATCACCAGTCCCGCCGTATCGGATGGCGCGGCCACGTACTGCGCCAGGTTGAACCAATTGCCGATGTGGTAGGTGTTGAATGCGTCGACGCCGCCGGTTATGCCGTCGTAGTCCGATAACGTCAACTCGGATCCGGGGGTCAGGCCCGTGGCCGTGTGTCCCACGACCTCCTCGGCCAGATGCGACAGCCCCTCGTTGAGCCAGACGTCGGCCGCGCCCCCCAGTCCCGTCTGGGCGTTGATCAGGTGCTGGAATTCGTGGGCGACGGTCGCGTTGGCAAACGTCAGCACCTCTTCCTTGGTCAGTCCCGCATCCGCTGCCGCGGTGAACTCGCCGGTGGGATCCGGCATGACGAGGTAGAACATCTCCGCCTGATTGCCGCTAGACGAACCGAGGTCCGTCGGGCAGAAGAAGCCGGCCACTATCCCATCGTCGTAGCCATTCGGATTGACGTCGGACATCGTGTTTACGCCGGCCGAAAACAGCAGGACGACCCGGCCGCCGTTGGCGTCGATATCAGCCGGGCTGCCGAAGTACGTCGTGTCGGTAGCGAAGATCACGTCATCGAAGTTCCGGGCGATTTCCTGATATTCGGTGGTGGTGAATGATCCCGCCCCTACCGTGTCCTCGACGATCACCGCACGGCTGCTGACTTCCATCACCACACCCGTGATCGTCGTGGGCGTGCCGGGAAACGACACCTGCTCTACGCACGAGAAGGCGAATGCCAGCGTGTCACCCACCAGCGGCACGTCCGCGAGAGCGAATCCGCCACGGCTCGCCCGTTCCCGTATGCCCGGCAAGAGCGACTTTTCGAGCTCGCGAAGACGGCGGTCCCACTCGTACTGAGGACCCAGACGTTTCCGGCGATCGTTCATCGCCCCAAACACCGACAGGCCGGAAGCAAAATCCGGTGCGACGCGCGGCAGGCCTGCCGATGACCCTGCCAGGAACAACTCGATCGGATTGAAAATCAAGTTCGTGTTGGTCGGCGTAACGACGACCTCATACGCGGCGCCGGCAGGCTGTGCATCAAACTGGATGCACCCGATATCTGATCCGGTAACGGTAGTGTCCGCACCGACTGCCAGTGATACGACCCCATCGGTCGCGTCACCGCCACACGCCCAGTTCGCGAACACAGCGGTTCCCACACCGTCCGAAGCAGACACGCGAACACGTCCGTTGGATGGACCCAGGGTGAGGATTGTGGATGCGGTCCCGTCCGCCGCTGTCGTCACCGTGGAAGGAGCGACGGACGTGCCGGCTCCCTCCAGAATCGAAAACGAGACCTCGACTCCCTCCGATGGACTGCCATCGGCACCCACCACAACGGCAACCAGCGGCTGAGGCAGAACGGAACCCGTTACACCCACCTGACCCGCGCCTGACTCGACGGCTATTCCAAATACAACCGTTGATGCGATGACGATGAACTCGGCCGCCCCGCCATCGGCGGTCGCCCGTACCATGTAGCCACCGGCCGTGGTTCCCAGGGTCAGCTGAACGGAAGCCTGGCCGCTGGCATCGGTCATCGCCGTGGACGAACTGAGGATCCCGCCAGGACCGGCAGCTGCCGCCAGTGTCCAGGTTATTTCCAGACCTGCGATGGCCCGTCCGTCCGCTTCGCTCGCCTGCACCACAAGGGGAGCGGGTAGTGTCGAGTTGATGGGACCGACCTGACCACTGCCACTGACGACGCTCAGAACTCCCGAACTTCCAATACCGGTCGGATCGGAAATGCATCCACCGAGCCCTGAACTGAGCAGGGCGATTCCGAACAGAAGTCTCCGATGGTTCATCCAGCGTCGATTGCGCGGTTGATTGTTCGTCTCTCCTCCTCGCCGTAGCGTTGCTGCGAATCGTCGCCGTTCACCAATCGCGCGGCCACCCCGGTGTCATACAGGCTTCTAAGTCAGCACCGCCGTGGCAAGACCCAGTAAAAGCAGGAATCCCGTCAGGTCCGTCAACGCGGTCACGAACACGGATGACGCGACGGCCGGATCGACACCCGCGCTCTCGAGGACGATCGGAATGAACGCGCCGGCAAACGACGCGACGACCAGGTTTCCCCACATGGCGAGCAGTACAACGACCCCGAACAGCGGCCCCTGGCCGAGCAGCACGTAGCCCAGGGCAAATGCTAGAGCACCTACCGCGAGTCCGTTCAGAAGACCCACCAATGCCTCTTTCCTCAACACCTGCCAGCGCTCGGAAAGGCTCTCATCCGCAAGGGCGATGCGGCGAATTGTGACGGCAAGGGCCTGGGTACCGGCGTTGCCCCCGAGGCCCGCTACGATAGGCATGACCACGGCAAGCAACACGAGGGTCTCGATCGTATCCCGGAAGTTCCAGATGACAAAGGCGCCGAGAGACGCGGTGAACAGATTGAGGAGCAGCCACGGCAGCCGGCTGCGGATGGCATCCACCGTTGAGCCGCGGACATGTTCCTCGTCCGAAACGGCGGCAAACCGGAGAATGTCTTCCGTCATCTCAGCTTCGAGTACGTCGATTACATCGTCAAACGTCACCCGGCCAACCAGCCGGCCCGAGGCATCGACCACGCCGATCGACGCCAGGTTGTAGCGCGACAGAATGCGGCTGACCTCTTCCTGGTCCATGTCGACGGGAACGACGGCGCTCGGCTCTTCGATGATTTCAGACAACGCGATGCCCGGCTCCGACACCACGAGATCCTGGAGGGAGACGACACCGACGAGGCTGCGATCGGCTGCCGTCACGAAGATCGTGTAGAAGTCGATGTCGCCGCGCGCCTGCCGGCGGATCTCCGCGATCGCTTCGCTGGCGGTCAGGTCCGATCCGATCGCCAGCATGTCGCGGGTCATGATTCCGCCGGCAGTATCCTCCGGATGGTGCAGCAGCTCCTCGATGTGACCGGCATCGGGCTCAGCGACAACCGCCAGAACCTCTGCCTGTTGCTGCGGCTCCAGGTCGCCCAGGATGTCGGCCGCGTCATCGTCAGCCATCTCACCAACGATCTCGCCGATGCGTCTTGGTTCCAGCTGAAGAAGCAGCTCCGCCGGCCGCTCGACTTCTTCCATCTCTGCCAGAGCGTCCGCCGCTACATCGGGTGGTAACCGACGCAGGAACAAGAGTCGTTGATCGTCCATCAGCTGTTCGATGA
>CBDUXS010000025.1:0-11235 GCA_965371255.1 uncultured bacterium | reverse complement strand
CCGGATCCCAATTCCGTATGATGCTCGAGGATTCGCAGACGCTGGACCGCGTCCGGTGTCGGATTCTCCGGCAGCAGCAGATAGCAGTAAGCGCGATGGTGGGACCGGCCCACCCTGCCCCGAAGCTGATACAGCTGAGCGAGTCCGAATCGGTCGGCACGATGCACGATCATCGTGTTGGCGATCGGCACGTCGAGTCCGTTCTCGATGATCGAAGTCGATATGAGGACGTCGAGTTCGGCATCCAGCAGCTGACGCATCACTTCTTCGAGTTCCGACTCCGGCAGCCGACCGTGCGCAATCCCGATTCGCGCCTGCGGCGCCATCCGCTCGACGTTCCGGATCAGCACGTCCATCGTCTCGATTCGATCATGCACGAAGAACACGATCCCGGCCCGGTCGAATTCACGTTGCATCGCGTCCCGAAGGATACCGGCATTCCATTCCAGCACATGAGTGATCACGGGCATCCGGTCTCGCGGCGCTGTCTCGATCACGGACATGTCGCGCATTCCGCCCAGGGCAAGTTGGAGGGTGCGTGGAATCGGCGTGGCGGTGAGCGTCAGCACGTCCACCGACCGGCGAATTTCCTTCAGTCGCTCCTTGTGCCGTACTCCGAAACGCTGCTCCTCATCGACGACAACCAGGCCCAGGTCACGGAAGCCGATGTCACCGGACAGCAATCGGTGGGTGCCGATTACGATATCGACGGTGCCATCCGCGAGCCCCTCGGTGACCGTTTCCTGCTCCGCCCGCGACCGCAGGCGCGACAGGGACTCTACCCGGACCGGGAAGCCCGCCAGCCGCTCCCGAAACGTCCGGATGTGCTGCTCGACCAGAATCGTCGTCGGAGCGAGGACGGCCACCTGCTTCCCATCCTGAACCGCCTTGAACGCCGCGCGCACGGCGACTTCGGTCTTGCCGTATCCCACATCGCCGCACACGAGCCGGTCCATGATTCGAGGCGATTCCATGTCTGCCCTGACCTGCTCCCAGGCGGAACGCTGGTCGGGCGTGTCTTCGTACAGGAACGCAGACTCCAGTTCTCGTTGCCAGCGTGTTTCCGGACTGAAGGCGTATCCCTCCTCGACTACACGATGGGCATACAGTTCGAGCAGTTCCGTGGCCATCGCTCGAATGGAGGCCTCCGTTTTCTGCTTCAGCGCTTTCCACTTCCGACCACCCAGCTTGTGCACGTTCGGCCGGGACGACTCCCCGGCCTGGTCCCCGACACCGGACCAGCGCTCGATCATGTCGAGCCGATAGTGGGGAAGACGGAGGATTTCGCCGTCGGCATACTCGAGCTTCAGGGTCTCTACGGTTTCGCCCCCGACCGTGACGCGTTCGAGCCCCGCGTAGCGTCCAACCCCATGATCGAGGTGGACCACGTAGTCGCCAATCCGCAAGGACGCGATCGACTCGAGCGATGCCACTCCATGCAGGCGCCGGGTGCGGCGCAGTCGGTGCGAGCGTCGGAATATCTCGTGGTCCGTCAGAACGAGTATCGATTCCGGTCCCGGAATCTTGAATCCGCCGCTGATGGCTCCCAGCGTGAGGTCCACCCGGTTCACCATGCGCTCGCCACCGACGTCCCGCAGGATCTCATCGAGGCGTTCGATCTGGCCTGCGTTGTCACAGGTGATGGTCACTCGCTCCCCTCCATCCAGGACCTCGGTGAGCAACACCTTGAGTCGCTGCATGTCGCGCTCGATGACCGGGTGCGGTTCCAGGCCGAAGTCGATGGCAGCCGAGGATCCGTTCCCGGCCTCCGTGATTCGGATTCGGGACAGATCCTGAATGCGGCACTCCGCCATATCGGGCTCCATCACGATCTCGGCGGCCGACCCGTCGTTCGGCCGTTCGCCCCAGGCTTCGCTTACTTCCCTCCACAGCTGATCGCCCGCGTGGCGAACGTCCACGCCCGTTGACTCCAGGATGACGGTCGAGTCGGGGAGCAACTCGAGCAGGCAGCGCCTCTCCCATGCGCCACCTGCCTCCACGAAGGACGGGTCCAGGGCGATCGGCAGGATTTCTGCCGTGTCCAGCTGTTCGATCGAGCGCTGGGTCAACAGATCGAACCGGCGCAGCGACGCGATCTCGTCGTCCCAGAACTCGATGCGCAGGGGATCGTCATGCCCGAACGGAAACACGTCGACGATTCCTCCGCGCACGACAAAATCGCCCAGCTCCTGCACGGATGACCGGGACACGAATCCGAGTTGCTCGAGTCTCTCGGCCAGGCCGTCGCGACTCGCCGTGTCGCTTATTGCGATCTTGACTCCGAACTCCGCGTCGGTCGTGACGGCCGATCGTTCCACGAGCCCGCGTGCCGTAGTGACGATGAGATCGGCGCGCCCCGCGAGCAGCGAAGCGAACGCATCGGCCCGGCGACTCGAGATCTCGACGTGCGGGTCGGCGTTTTCAAATGGCAGTGTCTCCCGCTGGGGGAGGTACCTGCACCCGGTACCCGCTCCGATTGCCTCGAGATCGGTGAACATCGCCTCCGCGGCGGCCGGGCTCGGCGCGATACCGACGACGCAACGGTCGGTGTGTCGCCGAATGGCCGCGGCCAACAGCGCCGGGGCCGCGCCCGGAAGGCCACGGACACCCGAGGTGCCCCCTCGTGGGGGAATGAAAGAGTCCGGCTCGACGGCGAGAAAGCGGGCGGTGAAGCGGTCGAGAATCATGCGGTCCGCGCGACACGCTCGGGAGCTGCCAGCAGGAGCTCCGTCAGCACGAGCAGTAGGATGGCCCCCACCAGCCATGGGGTCGCCTCGGCGCCGCGCCGTGCCATGAATACGGCGGCTGGCCAGGCAGCCGGCCGTGGTACGGTCCGCACCAGCGTGCCCGCCAGTGCGACTTCGAGATCCGCGTCGGTATACGATCTGATTTCCGATTCGAATGCCGGTACGTTGACGCCCAGTCGAAGGCTCACGCTTTCCTCGGCCCCGGCGACGCGTACCGTCCACATGCCTGCGCGACGCGGCGTCCACGGGGCACCGCCTTCGACCCGGAACGTGTCCCCGGCCGGCGAGATGATCTCCTCGGCGCGGGCTGGAAGGGTGAAGCGGCGCCCGGCGTCGGAACTCCACGTGGGTTCGGCGTCTGGTTGGATCCAGCGGAGCAGCATGTGTTCCAGGAACGGAATCATCGCCACACCGGTCGGCAGGTCTGTGGCATCGGGGTGAATGGGGGAGGCGAGCAGCAGGAAGACGCGGCTGCCCGATCGTCCCCGGACCAGCCACGGGGCGCCGTCCGCCGTGCGAATGAGGACGCTGTCCGCCTCGTTGGCAGGCGCTGCCTGTCTTTCCAAGGAGTAAGCCTTGGAGACGCGTACGCGCGGGAGTCCGGCGACGTCCGGTGGGTCATCCAGTGCGATGTCCCCGGACGTCGGATGCACGGCAAGACGCCATGGAACGCCCAGTGCGGCAAGACGCTGCTGAAAGGTCGGCAGGTCCGTGAGGTCCAATGGCGGTATGAGCACAAGGCCGGCGTCATCGGACCCGGCCGGCCGCGACGAGCCCTCGACGATCTCGACGGTGACCGCCTCACCTGCGGCATCGGAACGAACCCTGCCGTCCGTCCACAGCGTCTGCAGAGCCTTGCCCACAAATCCGTCGGGGTCTCCGGTCAAGCGAACGACCGGGTTTTCCGAGGCGACCAGCCCGATCTGGCGCCCATCATCTGAGCGCAGGCCTGACGGTGGCGTTTCGACTCGCAACGTGTGCGGTCCAGGTGCGAGGTCAGGAAGGGTCAGCATGGCCTCGCTTCCCCAGGCCGCTCTCGACATCGCGGCCGTCTGCCCATCGATGATGAGACGAACGTCCACGGGTTCGAGGTCGGATTCCGACTCCCCCTCGCTTGTCGTGCGCTCGATCAGCGCCGCTACGACCGTCGGATCACCCGGAACTACCGCGCCGTCCGGATCCAGCCGAAGTCGGGAAACCCAGCCGTTGGGGTCGCTTTCAGCATTCGGCCTGCCAATCAGGACAGGTCCCCACGCCGACAGATTCAGTGGTTCGCCGCGAAGCGCAGAGGCCTGTCCGTCCGTGTAGACATGTGCCTCACGCACCCGATCCTCGACGACCGGCACCGCCGCCGTCATTTCGGCGAGCCGGCCGATGATGTCGCCGCCCGCGTCCGTCGCCTCGATCGCATCGAGGGCCGAGATCGCGCCTTCGGCCGGCACGCCGGCCGCCAGCACGGGACCGACGACGGGCGCTACCCAGAACCGATCGGCAGTGCTGGCATTCGCCATCGCTTCCCGCGCCGCGTCCAGCTGATAGTCGAGCAGAACTCGACCCTCGCGGACACGGCTCATGCTGGCCGTGTTGTCGATGATCAGCAGAGCGTCCGTCGGGTCGTGGTCACGCGGTCCGCCCCGGCCTGCGAGCGGACGGGCGGCGGCCACGGCCAGGAGAATGATCAGCAGGATTCGGGTCGCCAGGAGCAACTGATCGCGCAGACGTACCGATCGCGCGGTACGTCGTTCCGCTCGACGCAGATATCGTAGCGCGGGAAACGGAATTCGCTGTGCGATGTCACGCCGCAGCAGATGCAACAGGATCGGGGCGGCGGCGAGCGCAGCCAGGGCGAGTGCCCAGGGGTGCAGGAAACTCATCCGAGCCGGGCGCGCTTCTCCAGGTAACGGCGCAGACCGCGCCCGATCGGGACATCGGTCGTGAGAAGTTCGTAGTCAGCGCCCATGTGGCTGCACACGCGTCGCCACTCGGAGATCGATTCGGCCACCGCGCGCCCGTATTCCCGTCGCAGTGCCGAGCTGCTCGTGCGCAGCTCCTCGTCCGTTTCCGGGTCGTAGTACAGCGCGTCTCCCGCCGCCGGCAGGTCGCATTCGGCCGGGTCCATCAGGTGGAACACGAGCACTTCGTGTCCGCGGTGGCGGAGATAGTGGAGCGCTTCGCGCGTAGCTTCGGGATCCACCAGCAGGTCTGAAATCAGGATCACCAGGCCCCGCCTCCGTAAGCGCATCGAGACGTCGCGCAACGCACGCTCGGCCTCCGTAGACCCATGCCCGGAGAGGGTTTCCAGCTCTCGTACCAGACGATTCAGGTGTCGCAACACGCCGCGCGCTTCAACGTGCGCCCTGATCTGCTCATCGAATGCCAGCAAGCCTACCGCATCACCTTGCCGCAACAGGAGCACCGACAGCGACGCCGCCAGCAGTCTCGCGTATTCGATTTTCCTGACGTACTTGCCCTCGTCCGAAACCCAATCCATGGACAGGCTCGTGTCGAGGAGAAGGTAGGCCCGGAGATTCGTCTCCTCCTCGAACTGCTTGATGTAGTATCGGTCCGAGCGGCCATACATCTTCCAGTTCATGAACCGGACGTCGTCGCCAGGGTAATACGGGCGATTTTCGGCGAATTCGACGGAGAAGCCGCGATGGGGGGATCGGTGCAGGCCGATCAGGAAGCCGTCGACGATGCCGCGCGCCACGAAGTCGAGCCGGCCGAGCGATGATACGTGAAGCGGAGCCATCAGATCCGGACGGACCGCAGATCGATCTACTGTCTGCGATTCAGCCGATGCGTCCGCTCGTGTGTTCATGGTTGGCAGAGTCGTTTCTCAGGTTGTCCGTTTGTCCGGGCTCACCTTACACTCGGTGCCCCCCGGGATGTTCCTGCCCGCGCGCGACGCACGGGAGGTTGGGAAGAATATGAAAGGCGTGAGCAATGAGGAAACAGGGTTTGACGTGTGGGTGGTGTGCGATGCTGATAATGGCTGGCTCGATGCTTGGGCCGTTGCGTGCCGGCGCGCAGTCGGCGCCGACGGACCGGATGGATGCGGATGCAGCCGCCGCGACGATCGACGCGGACGACTTGAGGATGCGTCTGGGGATCATCGCAGACGATTCGATGCGTGGCCGGGCGACCCCGAGTCCCGAACTTCGGGAGACGGCCGAGTACGTGGCCGCCCAGTTCGAGTCGTTTGGACTCCGCCCCGGAGCCGGAGACAGCTGGTTGCAGGAATATCCGCTGACGAGCATGCGAGCCGGTCCCCAGAGCGCGCATCTCGTGGCGATTACCGGTCCGAACGGATCCTGGCAACTGGAATTCGGAGAGGACTACTTCGCCTCGTATCAGGCGAGAACGGCCGAGGGAGACGGCGGCCTGTATCTGGTCACAGTCGGCGACGAGGGATCGGATGTATCAGGCAAGACGATCGTGATGCGGGTTACGATGAACAACCTGCAGCAGGTGTTCGGCGGAGGACTCGCTTCGATGATCGAGGGCGAGCCTGCCGGCATTCTGCTCTCCCTGGACGTCCCCGACAGCTTCATGGGTCGGCTGCGCGGCTTTCTCGGTAGCGAGCGAATGCAAGTCGGCGAGCCCGAGGAGATCTCCGTTCCCGTCGTGTTCCTCGTGCACTCGCGACTCCCGGCCCCACTCGCCGCCGTGTTCTCGGGTGAGGAGAGCGCGGATGGCTGGTCGGCTCGGATCCGTACCGAGGCCGTGGTCAACACCGAGACGGCACCAAACACGATCGGTATCCTCGAGGGATCGGATTCGGAGCTGCGCGACGAGTTCGTGATTTTCACGGCGCACATGGACCACATCGGCGTCAGCTCGGATGTCGAAGGCGATTCGATCAACAATGGTGCCGACGACGATGGATCGGGAACGGTGACGATCGTCGAACTGGCCCAGGCGTTCGCGGCCCTGGAAACGCGTCCCCGCCGGTCACTCGTTTTCATGACGGTGAGCGGAGAGGAACGAGGCCTGTTGGGTTCGCAGTGGTATTCGGAGAATCCCACCGTGCCGCTGGAGCAGACGGTTGCGGACCTCAACATCGACATGATCGGCCGGAACTGGCAGGACACGATCGTGGCGATCGGTAAGGCGGAGTCGAGCCTCGGCCCTCTGGTCGAGACGATCGCCGCCGCGCATCCCGAACTGAATATGGAGGTGATCGACGACCTGTGGCCCGAGGAGAATTTCTACTCGCGCTCGGATCACTTCAACTTCGCGCGCAACGGTGTCCCGATCCTGTTCTTCTTCAATGGCGTGCATGAGGATTACCACCAGGTGTCGGACGAAGTAGACAAGATTGGTTATGACAAGATGGCACGAATCGGCCGGCTCATTTTCTACCTCGGTCTGGAAGTAGCCAACGCGGATGAGCGCCCGACATGGGACGCCGATGCGTATGCCCGAATCGTCGAGCGGACTGAATAGAATGTCGGAGAAGAATCGGGGTAATCCGGTCGTTGGATTGAAGCGAGCCGGAGAAGTCGCTAGATTCCAGTGGTCAAGTGGATCCCCATTTTAGATTGCGGAACGGACATGTCTGACTACGATGATACGCCCTATGTAGTGGTCGAGCGGCGAGGCTCCAATCTCGGAGCGTTCCTGGGAGGAGCGATTCTCGGCGCCCTCGTCGCATTGTTGTATGCCCCGAAGACGGGGGAAGAGACGCAAGCGGAACTGCGTGACGGCCTGCGCCGCCTGCGCAGCGATGCCGATGAGCGGCTTGGTCAGGCCAAGTCCGAGTTCGGGCGCGGCTACGACAAGGTTCGTGAAGAAGTAAACGTCCGCGTAGACACGGCGCGCGAGGATTTGCGCGAGCGACGGATGCGGGCCGAGGAAGCGGTACGGGCCGGCCGCGAGGCGGCCAGGAAGGCGCGAGAGGACCTGGAACGCCGCGTCTCCGAGTCGAAGGATGTCTACCGGGAGAAAGTGGCCCGGGCGGCAGCCGAGGCCGACGAGTCGGACGAGAGCGCCGGCTGACCTCGATCGGACAGTTCAACTGAGTTTGCACGGCTCGGTCCGGATTCCCGGATTCGAAGGCGGAGTCCGCGGCGTGGTCGAGTTCGTTCGCGAGGTGTTCGACCAATCGCGCGCCGACAACATTTTCTTTCTGGCGTCCGGACTCACCTTCAGCCTGCTCCTCGCGGCAATTCCTTTCCTGTTGCTGCTCGTGGCAGCGGCCGGAGCCATACTCGCTCCGACACTGAACGTGCCGCCGGAAGTCGCGTTGGACTGGCTGGCCGGGTTCCTGCCCGTGTCGGAGTCCGTTCGGCGTGAGGTGTGGGCCACGATACTGGACCTGGCCGACGTCTCGCGGTCAGCCAGCCCGATTTCCGCGCTACTGTTTCTGTGGTTCTCGACACGCCTGTTCGGCGCCCTGCGGACGGCCCTGGACCACGTGTTTGATTTGCGACACGGAGTCGGACCAGTGGCGGAAAAACTCCGTGATGTGCGGCTGGTTCTCGCCGCTTCGGTGCTGTTGTTGGCGAACGTCGGAATCACGACGACGTTTCTGGCGATGAGCCGCCGTGTGCTGTCTCGCACTCCGATCCCTCCCGGGCCGGCGCTGACGTTGCTGGGATATCTGACGGCGTTTGGTGCGATACTCCTGATGTTCCTGCTGATCTACAAGTTCGTGCCCGCCACGAGTCTGGGGTGGCGGACGGCTGGTGTAGCGGCGTTGTTCGCCAGCCTCGGATTTGAATTGGTCAAGTATGGTCTGGGTTTCTACCTGACCGAAATCGCCGATTTCACACGTGTTTTCTCGGCGTTCGCGACGCTCGTCCTGGTCGTCGTGTCATTCTACTACACGGCAATCCTGTTCATCCTGGGAGCCGAAATCGCAAAAGTGCAGGCGTACTTGCGGGTCATGCGCCACCAGCGCGAAGTGTTTGATCCCGCGTGAGACCCTGACTCGGCTCGCTTCGGTTCTTTCATTGGCTTCCAGCCGGATCGGTAGCGTGCCCTTCGAATCCGGTCTAGATTTGCCGCGTCCCGTCGCGTCCCGCAGTGTGGCTTCTGGAGGTCAGTTGGTTGGTGATTCGCAACCGCAAGGCACGGCATGAGTTCGAGATTCTCGAGGAACTCGAGGCCGGCGTCGTTCTCGTAGGCTCGGAGGTAAAATCTTTGCGTGCCGGGCAAGCGAGCTTTACGGATGCGTTCGCTCGAATCGATTCGGGCGAGCTGTGGCTCTACAATCTGCACATCAGTCCGTACGGGCAGGCGACGATCGACGTTCCGGATCCGATGCGGCGGCGCAAGCTGCTGGCGAGCCGCCGCGAAATTGACCGACTGAAGGCCAGGACGGCCGAACGGGGACTGACCCTGGTTCCGCTGGACCTCCATTTCACTCGTGGTCGGGCGAAGGTGACGCTCGGCCTGGCCAGGGGTAAGAAGCTGCACGACAAGCGGCGAACTCTCAAGGAAAACGTCATGCAGCGGGAGGTGGATCGTGCGCTTCGAGCACGTGACCGGGATTAGGTCGGCGCGCCGTCGACCCGGCGGCCGGAGATGGCTCGTGCTGGCAGTATCGATATTGATCGTGCCGGCGCCCGGCTGGGCCACGCAGATGGTGGCGCCGGGCGATGCGGCAACTTCCGGCCTGCGGGTCGAGGATACGACAGGACCGACGTACCCGACGAGCGTATGGACGGAATTGCCGCCAACAATCGTGACGGAAGCAGGGTATCGGGCGGGATTCGGCACCGGTGTGACGATATCGGGCGAGTCGATCGAAATCCGTCCGGGATCTCCCTTCGTGCGTATCGGCGACCGACTGTTGCAATTGACGAACGTCCCGCTCCTCGCTGCAGGAAAGTTGCGGGTCCCCGACGAGTTGCTGGCAGACGCGGCATTCGCGACCGTCGAACAATCTGATGAGGCGGGCGAATCGGGCGATCTGCTGCCGCCGGTCATTTCCGGCCAGAGAGCGCGCCGGCCGGGGCCATGGCGCGTCGTCATCGACCCGGGGCACGGAGGGCGGGATCCCGGTACGCACAGCCCGCGGACCAGGGCGCAGGAGGCTCCGATCACGCTTGCCGTCTCACGACTGATCCGGGACGAGCTCGAGTCAATGGACGGCATTGAAGCCACGCTGACTCGAACCAGCGACGTATTCATAGAGGTGCCAGACCGACCTCGACTCGCGGTGAACAGAGCTGGGGACCTGTTCGTATCGATTCACGTGGACGCACAGGAATCCGGTACATCGGCACGCGGCTTCACGACCTATTACCTCGGACCCGCCCGTACCGAGGTGGGTCGGCGGGCTGCGATGCGCGAAAACACGGTACCCGGAGCAGATGAGTCTCAACGGCCGAACATTGACCAGCTCGAATTCATCCTCGCGGGTGTTGATCAGGGGAATTGGCTGAGTGAGTCTGTCCGATTCGGCGGGTTCATTCAGAATAGTCTGCGCGCGGTCGTAGACAGTCCCGATCGCGGGGTGCTTCCGGGACCCTACTGGGTGCTCGTGCGGGCGACCTCAAACATGCCGACGGTACTCGTCGAGCTCGGCTTCCTGACGAATTTCTCTGAGGAACGCCGACTCCGCGACCCGGCGCACCAACAAGTGATGGCGAAGGCCATCGCGCGGGCGATCCGCGATTTCCTGATCGACAAGAGAGCGCGCCTCACGGAGAGCGGGGTACGCGAATGAGACGGTCACTTCTTATCGTCGCCGCGCTGTCTCTGACTTCTTCTTGCGTCTACTTCAATGCCGTGTACGACGCGCGCAACTCGTACCGCGAAGCGGTCCGGCTTCAGCGCGAAGGAAAGACCGCCACGGCCCGGGTGCAATTCGATTCGGTGATCGCGAAAACAGAGCGGATTGTAACGGATCATCCGGATAGCAAGTACGCCGCGTCGGCGGCCTTGATGAAGGCGCGAGCGGAGCTTGCCCGCCAGATGCCCGAGGCCGCTGCGGAGACCGCTTCCGGTGTCTCCGCGTACACGGAAAACAACCGGGACCTGGATACTGCGATCGGCATCGAGGGCGTGGCTAGCCGGCTCCTGGGCGATTTCAGCGCGGCAGACTCATTGCTCACACTGGCGCTCGCCGGCGACATTCCGGACGAAGACCGGGCTCTATTCCTGTTTCACCGCGGGATGGCAAGGCTGGAGTCCGGCCGGCCCGGCCTGGCCGCTGAGGATCTCGCTGCTACCGGAATCCAGACCGAGCTATCGACAGAGGGTCGACTCGACCTCGCGAAGGCCCTGTCCGACGTGGGCCAGTACGGCGCTTCGGCGCGTCTGACGGCCGCCCTCGTTCAAGAGAGCCGGTTCGCGAATTTTGCGCATGCCATGCACGTGCATCTGGATACGCTCGCGCGTCTGGCTCCCGCCACGCTCGACTCCACGCTGGCCGAACAGCTCGACGAACCGGACCAACCGGATACGAAACGGAGCGCCCTCTACTACTTCCGGGGACGGTCACGGGAGCATGCAGCCGATACCGTGGCCGCCCTGG
>CBDUXS010000024.1:0-11625 GCA_965371255.1 uncultured bacterium | reverse complement strand
GCAACAACGCGCGGGCAGTCATGCTGAACCTCCGGATCATCGCCCCCAACCTCCCTCGAGTCCGATCGTTGCCACGGGCAGAGGTCGGCCGACCCGACCGACCCGACCTGTCTTGACTGACGCGCCCGGGTGAGGCGCCGGCCGCACTTCCCGCCGGATGGTTCCTTCCAGGTCGAAGTCTCCGGCGCCGGTGATCTCGACCTCGACCAGCGTTCCGGCCGCACGGACGTCAGATGCCGGACCGAGGTCCGTGATTCCGTCCACGTCGTCGGCCTGAGCCCGAATGCGGCCGACGAGTCGGCCGTCTTCTGTTCCGTCTACGATCGCTTCGTGCGTCCGCCCGACTTCTCGGCCCATCAGATCTGCGCTGATCGCCCGCTGCACTTCCAGGATTTCTTCGAGGCGGCTGGCGACGATATCCTCCGGCACGAACAGATCCTCCATCTCCGCAGCACGCGTGCTCTCCTGCGGCGAGAACGCGAACGCGCCCAGCCGGTCGAAGTTCATGTCTTCCATGAAGTCGAGAAGCGACTGAAAATCGTCCTTCGTCTCACCGGGAAACCCAACCATCACGGTGGTTCGCAACGTGAGATCCGGAATATCGGATCGGAGTCCGACTATACGTGCATGGAGCCGGTCGCGGCGCTCAGGCCGGCGCATTCGTTCAAGGACGGGATTACTCGCGTGCTGGATCGGCATGTCGATGTAAGGCAGGATTCGATCCTCGGTGGCGATCAGCTCAATCAATGGCTCGCGCAGGCCGGCGGAGTAGATATACAGAAGGCGAAACCATGGGATCGACGTCTCATCGAGCAGCCGCCGCAGCAGGGCGGCAAGATCGCTTCCATCGCGGAATTCACGGCCGTAGAACGCCAGGTCCTGTGCCACCAGGTTGAGCTCAACGGCACCCTGGGACTCCAGTCGTCTGGCTTCGGCCACCAGCGCATCGGCGCCGAACGACCGATGCTTCCCGCGCCACAGTGGAATCGCGCAGAAGGCGCATCCATGATCGCAACCCTCACTCACTTTCAGATAGCGCACGTGGCGGCGATCGGCGATCGGCTGCCGCATACCGGGATGGTCCTCGATTCGCGGGCCCAGCAGACCCCGGTCCTGCAGCTCGGGAATCAGTCGGTCGACGTCGCGCAATCCGATGAACAAATCGATCTCCGGCAGGGACGGCTCCAACTCGTCACGGTATTGCTCGACGAGACAACCCAGCGCGACCACGGCGCGGCAGTTTCCTTCCCGCTTCAGGCGGCTCACGTCCAGCAGGGCCTCGATCGACTCCTCCTTGGCCGCGTCGATGAACCCACACGTGTTGACCACGATGACCTCGGCCTCGCTGAGGTCCTGCACGTGGTGAGCGCCATGACCGCCGAGGGCGGCGAGAATGCGCTCGGAGTCAACGGTGTTCTTGTCGCAGCCCAAGCTTACGAGACCCAACTTCATAGGGCCGGTCAGCCCTCGAACACGTCGGCGTCCGCCGGGGGTGTGAACCGAAACGTGTTGTCGGGTATCGGCTGATTCGGCTTCAGGTCGCGCAATACGACCGTCCTGAGGGTCTCGTTTCGCTCCAGAATTTCGAATTTCCTGACCAGGTACGACTCGGCGTCGATCCAGACGCGTACCCGACGATACGGTGATTCGCCCGTCGGCGTGAGCCGGATACGCAGGGTGGCGTGGCCGTCGATCGTCTCGCCGTTCTCGAATTCCGCGTCGTACCCACTGGCCGCCTCATCGAAGATCCGGCCCTGAAGATCTACCATTCCCGCGCCTGTCGCACCGGCATCGATCTCGCTGCGGATCACCTGTCCGGGATGCGTGCTCGGGTAATACAACCACAAGTAGTTGCCATCCGCGACGATCAAGTCGTCAACCGGGTCGCTGAAGTCCATCACGAACCGACCGGGACCCTTCTGGTACCAGGTGCCGGATCCCGTCCGGCTCCGGCCGAGCAGTGTAACTTCGATCGTCTGTTCGAATTGCGCCTCGAGCGAGCTGAGGCCGTCATAAACCGCCTCGGCCCGGGCGAGAACCGCCCGTACGTCGTCCGTAAGATCCTGGGCCTGCGCCGCTCCGGCAGACGCGAGCAGTCCGCCCACGGCCGCCATCAGCAACGCGCGTCGCTTCCCCATATTTCGGTTCATTCGGTCCCCCCGGATCTTCCGCCCCCACGTGCATTCCAGACCGCCCCCTGACTAGAAGACGAGTACCCTCGGCCGAGGGTCACCGTTCCGGCGTGTCGTCCAGGAGGTCTTCGCCCCGCATCAGCGACTCCAGACGATCCAGTGAGATCAGCACCTCGCGAGGTCGCGAGCCGTCCGGCGGCCCCAGGACGCCGGACGAGTGCAGCTGATCGATGATCCGGGCGGCCCGGCCGTAGCCGATTTTCAGACGCCGTTGGAGCAGGCTCGTGGAGCCGGCATCGTTGTTGATCACGATCTCGGCGGCCTTGTGAAAATACTCGTCCCAATCCGTGAGAATCTGGTCGCCAACGCCCGCCTGGCTCTCCTCGATCTCGATCTCGCGAACCTGCTCGAGGATGTCTTTCTCGTCCCCTGCCAGGACATGTTCCTGGCCGGCCGCCTGCTGGCGGTACCAGTTGACGATGGCCTCCGTCTCTTCCGTCGAGATGAACGCGCCCTGGATCCGGTGCGGGTCCGATTCGCCCGGCGGCAGAAACAACATGTCTCCGTTGCCGAGCAGGCTCTCCGCACCGTTCTGATCCAGGATCGTCCGGCTGTCGATTTTCGACGCTACCCGGAATGCAATTCGACTCGGGAAGTTCGCCTTGATCAGCCCCGTGATCACGTTTACGGACGGACGCTGCGTGGCCACGATCAGATGGATCCCGACCGCCCGGGCCTTCTGGGCCAGGACCGCGAGCGGCGTTTCGATTTCCGACTGTACCGTCATGATCAGGTCGGCCAGCTCGTCGATGATGACGACGATGTACGGAAGAGGTCCTTCGTCCCAGTTCCCCTTACCGGATCCGGCCGGTGCGGCGATGTCCGCTCCACGACGGATACGCTGGTTGAGCTCGACGATGTTTCGGAGAGCGTTGGCCGACAGCAGCGCATACCGCCGGTTCATCTCGAACACGACCCAGCGCAGAAGCGACGCGGCATCATTGTTATCGGTCACCACCGGATGTCGCAGGTGGGGCAGGTCGTTGTAGATGATCAGCTCGACCATCTTCGGATCGATCATCAGCAACCGAAGCTCGCTCGGTGGATAACGGTATATCAGGCTCGTGACGATCGTGTTGATGCACACCGACTTCCCGGAGCCCGTGGCGCCTGCGATCAGCAGATGGGGCATGCGGACCAGGTCGGCACAGTAGGGACGCCCGGCCAGATCCCGGCCGAGGCCAAGCGGTAGAATCGTTCGCGGTTTCCGGTAGGCAGGCGCATCCAGGATCTCCCGGAGCCTGACGATTTCCGGCTGCGGATTCGGCACTTCGACACCCACCGCACCCTTCCCCGGGATGGGAGCGACGATGCGGATGGACGGTGCCTTGAGGGCAAGCGCCAGGTCGTCGGACAGCGCGGCGATCTTGCCCACTTTGACGCCAGCGGCTGGAACGACTTCGAATTGCGTCACGACCGGTCCCGTCGTCCAGCCGCCGATCGAACTCTCCACCTTGAACGTCTTCAGCGTCGATACAACCACGTCGCCGAGTCGCTTCAATTCGTGCGTCTCGAGACCGGAACCACGTCGTTCGGGGAATGCCAGAAAGTCAAGCGGCGGTATTTCTTCGCGCGAGGGATCTCCCGTGTCCGCCAACTCGAGTTGCGCGTCGGCATCAACCACCGGAGGCTGACCCACCGGAGGCTGACCCGCCCGGCGCCGCGTTTTGGGCTTGGAAACGGGAGTCGGCTCCGGCTCCGGTTCTGGCTCGGACTCGGCAGCTTCCCACGGTGACTCCGGTTCGGCCACCGGACCACGATCCGTCATTCGCGCCAGGGATTCACGCAAGGCCGGCCCCAGGCCGCGCACCCATCGGACCAATACTACGGCTCCTCGGTTCGCGCCACGCACGGCGGTCCCGGCGCTGTCCGCCGGAGACCAGCCAAACGTCAACACCGTGAGGCTGATCAGCACCGTAAACACGATGAGTTGCGCACCCACGGAGCCGAATCCTGCCAGCAGCACCGCCCCAAGCGTCGACCCGAGCCACCCGGCCCCGGAAGCCGTTTTCCCCAGGGTATTCCCAACCAGCCACCACGCGGAAGGCACGAACAGGACGGTCACGCCAAGGAAAATGGACCAGCGGACCGCGGCCTCCCTGCTCAGCCGACCGAAGCAATGGATGCTCCATACGAACGGAGCGGCGGCAAACAGAACTGCCGACCCGCCAACCGCCAGGATCAGCAGGGCCGCCAGGATGGACCCGGCGGGGCCGATGAGGTTGGGCTCGGCTTCCCCACCCCGGATGACCGCTGGGACGATGGCCAACGAAAGCAGGACGCCGAGGGCAAGCAGACCCACGCCGAGCGCCTCGGCGCGCTGGCGCTCGTTCATGATTTCGTCGAGTCGAAGAAGTCCTCGAGGAAGTGCGTGTCCACCTCGCCGGCCACGAAGGCCGGGTGCCGGAGCACCTCGCGCAGGAATGGGATCGTCGTGTGAACACCCTCGATGATGAATTCCTCGAGCGCCTGGTTCGCGCGACCCAGCGCCTCTTCCCGAGTCGCGCCATGCGCGATCAACTTGCCGAGTAATGAATCATAATACGGAGGCACGTGATATCCGGCGTAGACATGGCTGTCGATGCGGATTCCGGGACCGCCCGGCGCATGGAAAGCGGTGATTTTTCCCGGGGACGGCCGGAAGTCGTGTTCCGGATCCTCCGCGTTGATGCGGCACTCGATCGCGTGGCCGCGCAGGGGGGGTGGCTCCCGCAATTCGAGCACTTCGCCCGCAGCCGAGCGCACCTGCTGTTTGATCAGGTCAACCCCTGTCGTGACCTCCGTTACCGTGTGCTCGACCTGGATGCGTGTATTCATCTCCATGAAGAAGAATTCGCCCTCCGGTGACAGCAGAAACTCCACCGTGCCGGCGTTGGAATAGTCGATGGACCGGGCCGCCTTTACCGCCGCGTCGCCCATCGCCAGGCGCATCTCCGGCGTCAGGGCGGGACTGGGCGCCTCCTCGACGAGTTTCTGGTGACGGCGCTGGACGGAACAGTCACGCTCCCCGAGGTGGACGATGTTGCCGTGCATGTCGCCCATCACCTGGAATTCCACATGCCTCGGCCGGTCGACGAACCGCTCCAGGTACATGCGTCCGTCGTTGAAGTTGCTCACGGCCTCGTTGCTGGCAACCGAGAATGCACTGGCGAACTCGTCGGGTTCGTGGCAGACCCTCATGCCCTTCCCGCCCCCACCGGCGGCGGCCTTGATCATCACGGGAAAGCCGATGCGCTCGGCCTCGCCCCGGGCTTCATCCACGTCCTCGATCGCACCTTCCGACCCGGGCACTACCGGAACACCCGCGGCGATCATCGTGCTCCGGGCCTCCACCTTGTCGCCCATGCGGCGGATCATTTCCGCGGTCGGGCCAATGAACGTCAGCCCTGAACGCTCGCAGATTTCCGCGAACTCCGCGTTCTCGGCGAGAAACCCGTAGCCGGGATGAATGGCCGTCGCGCCGGTGATCTCGGCGGCCGCGATGATTCTCGGAATGTTGAGATAAGACTCCCTGCCGGGAGGTGCCCCGATGCAGATGTCCTCGTCGGAAAACCGGACGTGCAACGAGTCACGGTCCGCCTGGGAGAACACCGCCACGGTGCGGATTCCGAGTTCACGGCAGGCGCGGATCACCCGAAGGGCGATTTCGCCGCGATTCGCAATCAGAATCTTGTCGAACACGCTTAGAGGCCTGCCGAAGTGCCGCGGGAGTCGATCAGTCCGGCTCGATGCGGAAGAGTGTCTGGCCGTACTCGACGGGATCGCCGTTGCCGACGCAGATCTCCCGAACCGTGCCGCCGATTTCCGATTCCAACTCGTTCATCAGTTTCATGGCTTCGAGAATACATAGTGTCTGGCCCACTCGAACATGGTCTCCGACCTCAACGTAGGACGGAGCGTCGGGAGCGGGAGCGCCGTAAAACGTGCCCACCATGGGAGACGCTACATCGACGTTCGAATCATCGACGGGCTCCGCCTCGGGACCCGTTGACCCCGCCGGCTGCCCGTACATGTCGGTTGCCGCAACTGCTCCAGGCACGCCTGCAGGCGCAGCGGATGCGCTCCCGGCGGAGCCCAGGTGTACCGGAGGAGACTTGGAGACTCGGACACGGGTTCCGAACCGGGAAATCTCCAGCGAGTCGATCTCGGACTCGTCTAGCAATTCAATGAGCTGCCGGATCCAATCGAGGTCGATCATCTGCTCACTCGTTCGAGGTACTTGTCCACCGTCCAGTCCACGCGAAGTACGTCTCCGCGTTCGATGAATAGCGGGACCTGGACGATGGCGCCCGTAGCCAGCGTTGCCGGTTTGGTTCCGCCCTGCGCCGTATCGCCCTTTACGCCAGGATCGGTCTCGATTACCTCAAGTTCCACGAATTGCGGGAGCTCGACCGTCAAGACGTTGCCATCCCGGGTCAGGCCCTCACACTCCATGTTCTCCTGCAGATAAGTCAGTTGAGCGGCACCGATCGTCTCGGCGCTGAGCGGCGTGATCTCGTACGACTCCATGTCCATGAAATAGTACAGCGTTCCATCCGTATATGAATACTGGATGGGACGCCTCACCAGCCGGACCTCGTTGACCTTCTCGCCGGCTCGAAACGTCTTGTCTACCACGGCCCCTGAAAAGACGTTCTTGAGCTTGGTACGTACGAAAGCAGGACCCTTTCCGGGTTTTACGTGCTGAAAATACGTGATCTGAACAAGTGATCCGTCGATGTCCAGCACCATTCCGTTGCGAAAACTTGATGTATCTGCCATATCGGGAATTCAGAGTTCGATGAGTTCCGGCGAGGAACGTGTCAGGACCCGGTTTCCGTCCGGTTGAACGGCAACGATTTGTTCGATACGGATCCCGCCTTGACCGGGAAGATACACGCCCGGCTCGACCGTGACCACGTTGCCCGCCACGAGGGTTTCCCCGGCATCCCTGTGAAGCCGAGGCGCTTCATGGACTTCCAGACCGACGCCGTGGCCGGTGCTGTGCCCGAATCGTTCAGCGAGTCCGGCTTCCGCGAGGCGATTCCGAGCAGCGGCATCGACGGCGGCGCACGGTACGCCGGGACCCACCGCCTCGATCGCCGCCTCACTGGCAGCCAACACTTCGCCATGCAAATCGCGCTGCCAGCCGGCGGCCCGCCCCGCTGTAAATACGCGGGTCATGTCGGAGCAGTATCCGTCGGCCGAAGCTCCGAAATCCAGCAGCACGAGCTCTCCTGCGGCCAGTGGTCGATTCGTCGGTGTGGCGTGTGGGAGTGCCGTACGCTCGCCAAACGCGACGATTGATTCGAACGGCAACGGTCCGGACCCAGCCATGCGCAGTTGATATTCCAGACGTGCCGCAAGTTCCGCTTCGGTCACCCCTACCCTGATTTGCGGAAGCATCATCTCCAGTACGCGGTCTGCGAGATCGACCGCCGATTCGATCGACGCGAGCTCGGCCTCGTCCTTCACAACTCGTCGATCTTCGACGAGGTCCTCCGTCGGTTCCCAGATGACGCTGCCGCAAGCCGCAGCCAGCTGGTCACGCTCCGCAACGCTCAGCCGGGCCGCTTCGTACCCCATTCTCCGACCTGGCGGCGACGACTCCAACCACTCGGCCAGAGCCGTCCAGGTACTCCCGCGAACGATCCGGGCCGACACCGGCAATTGGAGTTCCTCGCTGGCCTGCGTCTCGTATCGGAAGTCCGTGAACAGGGTTGCCGTGTCCGGCTCCACGACTAGCACTCCTGCCGATCCGGTAAATCCGCTCATATAGCGGACGTTCGGGAGGTGCGTGACGCACAGACCCGAAAGCCGAGAACCGGACATCTGTGCCCGAAGGGCTCGCAGACGTCCCGCCATGGGCCCGTCAACCGCCGGTGCCAAACCGGTCAACCGCCACCCGCCAGATGTGTCAGGAGACCACTCAGACCCAGAACGTAGCTCTCCGGTCCAAAGCCGGTCACCACTCCGACTGCTGCATCAGCCAACACCGAGTGGTGCCGAAATTCTTCACGGGCAAAGACGTTCGAGATGTGAACCTCGACGAACGGGCGACCGGAAGCCACGAGCGCGTCCCTCAAAGCAACACTTGAGTGGGTGAAACCCGCCGCGTTCACTACCCATCCGGCGACCTGTTCCGCCTCGGCCTGAATCCAGTCGACGAGAGCTCCTTCAAGGTTCGATTGGAACCTCACGACTTCGACGCCCGATGTGCCGGCCGCTTCGGCGATCATTCCGTCGATTTCCGCAAGGGTCGTCGTGCCGTACACCTCCGGTTCTCGTCGCCCGAGTGTGTTGAGATTCGGACCGTGAAGGATTCCTATGCGCAAGGTCATTCGCCGAGCCGCCGGAGCCACGCGAGGAATACGTCGCTCTGCCCGGAGACGGATGACGCCGGTGCGGCGGCGCGGGGCTGTTCTACGAGGCGCGGTCGTAGTTGTTGTGGTGCCTGCCCGTCAGCAGGCACGGCGACGGGCTCGTCTGCGCCAGCAGGCACCGGCGCGGTGGCGGCCAGTCGTGTTTCAAGTCCCGCGAGGGCCGAGCGCAGCCCCACGTCGGTCGGCCGATCCCTGAGCAGCTCACGGTAGATCGCGGCGGCCTCTTCATACAGGCCCTGCTTCTCGTACAACTCCGCCATCGTCCGGGTCAGCAAGTCGCCGTCGTCAGCCGGCTCTCTGGCACTCGGGTCTTCGAACCACCAGGCCTCAGCAGCAGCGCCGTCTACCGAATCGACATCCTCCGATTCGCCACCCAGCGCCGTGGCCTGCTCATCCGGAGTCCACCACTCTTCTTCCGTCTGTGGAAGGGGATCGACGCGGGAGGGCCCCTGCCAGTCCGTCTCTTGTTCCCGGGCCTCCTGATCGTCAGGAGAAATGGGTGCGGCTGGACCCGGATTCTGACCGTCCGTCGCTTGATCCGGCGCCTCCGAGTCAAGTCCCGAGATTCTTTGGAACCACTGCCGGACGGCCGCTAGATCGCCTCGTTCACGGGCCAGCGCCGCCAGGCCACGCAACGCTACAAGGTTCGCGCTGTCGAGCTCGAGAACGCGAAGAAACGCCTCCTCCGCTTCTCCCGGTTGGCCCAGGTCCACACACGCTTTTGCCCGGACGATATGTGCACTCGCGTAGTCGCGGTGCTGACTGATACCGGACTCCAGCACTTCGAGCGCCCGGTTTGGATCGCCGGCCTTCCGGTACGCATCTGCCAGACGCGCAAACACCAGACTGTCCGGATTCAAACGGTACTGGTGTTCGAAGCGTTGGATTTCTTCGTTGTCGATCGGGTCCCGATTCATACGTATAGCTCCCGGCCGGACGCTTCCGCAGAGTCGCGGAATACTCTAGTCCAGCATATGAGTCCAAGTTAGGCAAGCCGTTTCCGGCGTGTCAAACGCCGGGTGCCGGCCGGGAGCTTGCTCGCCCCAAGGGCCGGGAATAACTTTGTGGGCTTGATTTCTTGGGCCCAGTTGCTCAGGTCACGGGTCAGTTGTAATCAACGAGACTGCAAGGAGTGCCGGGTATATGATGATGCGGACGATCCGCGAGAAGACGCGTTACGCGATCGTGTTTCTCGCGTTCGCCTTCGCGGGGTGGCTCGTGTTCGAGGGAATTCAGAGCCGCGAAACCACTGCCGCCACGGGTACGAATCCTGTAATCGCGACAATAAACGGCGCTTCCGTCCGCTATCTGCGCTGGCGTGGTTTCTCCGCCAGCGTGTTGAACCAGGCGCGGGCTCAGAAGGGTGCTGCGCTCACGGACGAAGAAGCCCGCCAGGCCGACTCGGAAGCCTGGGAGCAAATGATCCGCGCGATCGTCATCGAGCAGGAGATCGCGCGCATCGGAATCGGCGTCACCGACGGCGAGATCTCACAAGCGTTTCGTATTTCGCCGCCACCCGAGCTGATCCAGGATCCGGCCTTCCGTACGGATGGTCAATTCGACTATGCGAAGTACCAGGCCTTCTTCGCCGATCCGAGCGTCGACGAGCAGTTGCTTCGGTCGATCGAAGAATACTACCGCGAGCAGATTCCGCGACGGCGTTTCGAGCAACAGCTGGTGGCGGGAGTCGCGGTGAGCGACGCCGAGGCCTGGCAGGAATTCCGCGCGCAGAATGAGACGGCGATCGTGTCTTTCGTCTCAGTGGATCCGGCTCGAGTAGTATCGGATTCCGACATCGTAATCACGGAAGCCGAAGCACGAGCCTACCATAGATCGCACCGCGAGAATTTCGAGCGTCCCGCGACAGCCACAGTTCGCCTGATATCAGTCTCGACGGTCCCGACGGCTTCGGACACGGCGCTGGCTCGCAATCGGGCTGACTCAGTTCGCACCGAGATTCTCGCAGACCGTCTCGATTTCGAGACCGCCGCCGCCGAATTCTCGGCCGATACAGTTTCCGGGCAGGCCGGCGGCGAGCTGGGTCGCTATGCGCCCGGACAGCTGATCGCTCCGATCAGCGCTACGGTCGAGAACCTGGCCGTCGGCGACGTTTCCGAACCGGTCAGCACGGCGGCCGGCTTTCATCTCGTACGCGTCAGCGAAAGGACGGCGGACACGGCCACGGTGAGCCACATCGTGTTCCCGATTCTGTTGTCGGCGCAAGGCGAGGACGAACTGTTCGGCCGCATGGACGACATCGAGGGTATCGCGCTGGACGACGGACTCGCGGCAGCCGCCGACTCGCTGGATCTCAACCTCCGTGAAGACGTCACGCTGACCGACGGATTCGATTTCGTCCCAGGCGCCGGCTCGCTGGGCATTGCCGTAGACTGGGCGCTGAACGACACGACCAGGTTGGGTGAATTGAGCGAGTTCTACGAGAACGGATCAGGCTTCCATATCGTCGAACTCGTATCGCGTACCGAGGCCGGCGATTTCAGCTTCGATGATGTCCGCGAACAGATCGAGGCCACTCTCGGCGCAGAGCGCCGCATCGAGCTCGCGCGACGTATCGCCGAGCAGCGGGTGGCCAAGTTGGGAGACGGGGACATCGAGTCCTTCGCGTCGGCCACCGGTTGGACCCTTCGGACGACGGAAGCATTCGGCCGTCGCCAGTTCGTTCCCGGCCTGGGGCGCGACACGGAAGCTATCGGTGCGGCATTCGCCGCTCCACTCGGAGCAACTACGGGACCGTACTCGGCCGGCGAAATGCTCGTCGTATTTCGAGTCGACCTTCGGTTGGAGGCGGATGCTCAGCTGTTTGACGTGATGAAGAGCCAGTTGCGGGCGCAGATGGAAGCGCAAATCGCCCAGCGGCGCGCATTCGCCTGGATTGAAGGTGTCAGGGAAAGCGCTGTCGTCGTGGACCTCCGTGACCGGCTGAACCAGAATGCCAATCAGGTCGCTCCCCCTCCCCTGATGTAAGGGGTTCTGCCCCCGATGCAGGGGTTTCCCCAGAGGGAGTTTCCTCAGGAGTGGTCGCGTTCGTCCTGGGTCGATTCGCTCTGCGG
>CBDUXS010000023.1:0-11840 GCA_965371255.1 uncultured bacterium | reverse complement strand
CCGCAGGCCGGAAATCTATCAACTGAGCCTGGAGACGCCGGCGGCCCTTCCAGGAATCGCTCTGCAGGCGAAACGCCACGTCATACCGGTCCTCGTCGTGTACGTCCCCGCGACGTCCACCGAGGCGAAACCCGATCGCCTGCAAGCTGGCCGAGTTCTGTCGCAGCAGCGCTCGCAGATGGGCACCGGCTTCGCCCACCACGGATATATCTTCGAAGCAGACATTCCTTGCAACCAGAACGGGAGCGCGGTTTCCGGATCCGAACGGCATCAAGTGCTGCAACGTCTCATACAGGTTGAAGTCTATGTGCTCGAGGTCGAGTTCCAGGTCGATCTGCAGCGTATCGCTTGAAGGAGTTCCTGTGAGGCGATCCCGAGCCAGCGCACTCAACCGATCGGCAAATTCCTGAATGTTGGCCCGCTGAATCGTCAGCCCCGCCGCCATGCTGTGTCCGCCATATTTTTCGAGCAGTGACCCGCAATCTCCCAGGGCGTCATACAGATCGAAGTCCTTCACGGATCTGCCCGACCCTTTTCCCGTGTCTCCTTCGAAAGCCACGATGACGGCCGGAACCTTCCAGCGGTCGACGACATGCGAGGCCACGATGCCAACGACTCCCGGGTGCCACGCATCACCCCATACGACTAAGGCGCCATCCCGCTCGGCGTCGAAGGTACGAACGATGATTTCGTCCACCTGTTCCGCCACGCGGCGGTCCGTGCTCTTGCGGTCGGCGTTGTGACGGTCGAGTTGATCAGCCAGCGTGGCCGCGTCCGAGTCCGACTCGGTCAGGAGCAACTGCAGACTGGAATCGGCCTCTGCCATGCGTCCGGCGGAATTCAGGCGCGGCGCAATTTGAAACCCGATATCCTCGGCCCGTATATCGTCGTGGCGTCCGACGGAGACACGGTCGAGCAGCGCCAGCAGACCCGGCTTTCGGGTGCGGCCGAGAACACGCAACCCTGCTCGCACGAGAACGCGGTTTTCGTCCCGCAGCGGCATCTGATCCGCTACCGTTCCGATGGCCACGAGGTCGAGGTGCTGGTTGAGTTCAACGACGGGGATGCCACGTTCCGCGAACAGCGCCGCGACGAGCTTGAAGGCCACGCCGACGCCCGCCAACTCGCCGAATGGATAGGAACTATCGGGCCGCTTCGGATTCACGACAGCAACGGCATCCGGCAATTGAGCGCCCGGTTGGTGATGATCCGAGACGACAACCTCGATGCCCAGATCGGCGGCGCGCGCGACCGCCTCGATCGCCCTGACTCCGCAATCGACGGTAACGACCAGGGAGGCGCCGGCCGCTTTCGCCCGCTCGATTCCGGTCTGGTCGAAATCGTATCCGTCTCGTGTCCGGTGTGGAACGAAGGCTTCGACATCAGCTCCCAAGCGCCGCAATCCGAGCGTTGCCACGGCAGTCGCGCACACCCCATCGGCATCGAAGTCGCCGTGGACCAGGATGGATTCGCCCTCGTCTATCGCACGAATGATCCGGTCAACAGCGACGCGCATGTCCGGCAGCAGCATGGGATCGTGCAGCAGGTCGAGCGTGGGTCGAAGGTAGGTTCGAACGGCGGCGGGGTCACGAATCCCGCGGACCGCGAGGACGGCAGCCAGCGTGCGGGGGATGTCAACGTCGGCCGCGAGCCGGTCGGCCGCCGGGGACACGTCATCGGGCGGTGGAATCCAGCGAATCGGAGTCATGCGGGCGCTTGAGGCCGGGTCAGCGCTCCGGGTGTAGGATTACTCCGCACCCTTCGCACACAACGAGAGTAGCCCCGACACGTATCTCGGCCTGTCGCTGCAACGGAATCGCGGTGAAGCAGTGACCACAACAGCCGTGGACGAGGGGCGCCAACACCTGTGTCGTTCGACCTCCGCTGACGCGCTCGTAGACCGATCGAACCCGCGAATCCAGGCGCATCGATGTCTCTCGGCGTTCCGTTTCGGATCGGCTCAGGTCTTGGTCCAACTGGCTGAGCCGCCCGTCGATATCCCTGCAACGCTCCTCACCTGCCGACCTTCCTTCACTCAATGCTTTCTCTGCTTCTTCGGCGCTGACGCTGGCGCGATCGTGTGCCTGCATCTCTTCCAGCACGACGGTCTCGGCCTCGTCCAGGTTCTGTCTGGCCGCGTCCACCTCAGTCCTGGCAGCGGCCACCTCACGTGCCCGATGCAGGTTTTGCGCTCGCTCCTGAAGCCGCTTTACCGTCGCCCGTCCAGCCTGCACTGTTCTTTCCGACCGCCGCACCTCTGCCTGTACCTGCTCCACGCGGGCGCGCGTATCGGAATCGCTCTTGACCAATGCATCGAAAGCTTGCTCAACCTCTGCACGCTCCGCTTGCAGAGACCGCCGCTCAACTCCCAGCCTGGCGATCAACAAGTCGAGCTCCTGTAACGACAGCAGCTCGTCTACCGTCTGCTCCTCCATCTCACCTCCCGGCAAATCAAATTATGGTTCAAGAGCGGCCTCGGAGACCGGCTCCCTGTTTGTCACGTAACTGCGCAGAAACGAAAGCGATATTCCCGCCCGTCGCAATTGTCCAGCGAGCTCGGTTTTCTCGACCAGCAGGAGCCTCGCCTGCTCCTCGTCCGCAAGCTGAAGTTGTCTATCGATGTGTCCCAACCGCTCGAGCTGCTCGCGAAACACCAGTCTGCGTACTGATTCGTCGAATACTTGAGTTGAGTGCTCGACTTCCGTCGCGAATCCGCTGAGCATCTCGAGCAACTCCAGTTCCGACGTATCCAGACGTTCGGCGACCGCAGACGGATCCTCTCCGTCGCTGGCTCTTGTCGCCTCATAGATGCGCCGCAGTCCCGGATGGCGAAAGTGCTCTGCTGCGAGGCCTTCCGATTCAGCCGCGGCGATCAGGCCCGGATCGTGAAGCAACAACACGATGAGCGTCCGCTCGGCAGCAGGCATGGCGGACACAGACTGACCCGGCGACGGACCCGCCGACCGCGGTCTCGGCGTCCGAGTGCCCTCGTCGGCCCGAGTTACTTCGGACACGAGTGTTTCGCGCCGCACGCCCGTGAACTCAGCTGCCCGGCCCATATACAGATCCATGAGCGCCGGGTCCTGCACGGCCCGCAGCGTGCTCAACAGGCCGTCGACCGCCCGCCGGCGACCTTCGGTCGACTCGAGGTAGCCCTGCCGTTCGAGAATCTGGAGCTTCCGATCCAGCAAGTCTACGGCGTCGTTGATCAGAGCCGTCAGCGCCTTTGCGCCCGACGTCCGCAGCACGGAATCCGGGTCCTCGCCCGACGGAAGACTGACAACCAGCGGGTGGACTCCGGCAGCCAGGAGCATATCGCCCGACCGGAATGTGGCCCGCAATCCGGCCGCATCGCTGTCGTACAACAAGTACACTTTCTTCGTGTACCGGCCGATCAGCTCAGCCTGGTCGGACGTCAGCGCTGTGCCAAGCGGAGCGACCGCGGTGTCGAAGCCATGGACATGCAGTGAGACAACATCCATGAAGCCCTCGCCGATCAGGCCGAATCCCTGGCGGCGCATGGCGTGCCGCGACTTGTTCAGACCGAAAAGAGTACTGCGCTTGTGGAAGATCGGTGATTCCGGGGAGTTGATGTACTTCGGAGCTCCTTCATCCGGCCCGAGCGCACGGCCCCCAAACCCGATTGCACGATCCCGCATGTCCTGGATCGTGAACATCAGCCGGTCGCGGAATCGGTCGTAGGGATCCGTCGCGCGCTCGCTCGTGGCAGTCAGGCCCGCTTCCAGCAGGGTCTCGTCGGGGATTCCGCGAGCCCGCGCAGCTTCCGCGAGCCCGCGCCAGCCCGCCGGCGCCACTCCGATGCCGAAGGTCGGCCAGTCTTGTTCCGGAATTCCGCGCGCCGCAAGATATTTGCGGCCTACGGCACCCTCCTTCTCGTCGCGCAACCGACCGGCAAACCACTCGGCGGCGAAAGCGAGGGCTTCTCTGATGTGAGCCCAGGGGTCTTCCCTGCCGGTATCGGCATCGGGCACTTCGATCCCGACTTTCTCGGCGATGTGCCGGATCGCGGAAGGAAAATCGAGTCCGGAGTGCTTCATGACGAATGCGAATACGTCTCCGCCCTCTCCGCAAACGAAACACTTGAAAATGCCGCGGACCGGATCAACCGAAAAGTTCGGCCCTTCCCCTCCGTGCAGCGGACACGGCCCCCGCCAGGTCCGACCCGTACGCTTCAGGCGCACCGCCTCGCCGCAGATCTCCAGGATGTCCGCCCGTTCCCGGATTTCTTCAACCAGGGTGTCTGTTACCATGTCCTACCGACGCTCAAATCGTATCACCTTTCAATTCGAGTACGGTAACGCCGAATCCGCCTTCCTCAAAACCGCCGGCCCGCACCGAGGCGACGCGCGAATCTTCGCGGACGAGGCGGGCGACTTCCTGCCTGAGCGCTCCGGTACCTTTGCCATGGATCACGAGCAGGTGACGCAGATCCGCCACGACGGCAGCATCTATCGCCGCGAGCAGCGGATGACCGACCTCGTCCACCCGGAGACCGCGCAGATCCACCTCTGACCGTGCCTCGAGCTCGGGAATCGACGCGCCGGGCCGGGCGACTGAATCGCGACCGGCCTTGGTTTCGTCTGTCGGGACCGTGAGATCTCCCCTGGCAAGCACGAGCTTGACCCCACCTGCCTCGAGCGTGACGCTGTCCGCGCTGACTTCCGCCACGCGGCCCATGATTCCCAGCGACCGGGAGACAAGGACGTCGCCAGGCTTCGGATCCACTACGGGGGCCCCACCACCCTTCCCTGGCTCCACATTCTCCGGGCTCTCCGATCGATTCCGGCGAATCAGATCCTCGACCGTTCGTCTCGCCTCGCGGACCGCCTCCGGCCCGGCTCCCTCGCCGTGACGCAGGGTGTCAATCACTTCCTCGACGTGCTGGCGGGCAGCCAGCAGGTACTGATCCGCCCGACCCCGCGCCTCGCGCTCCAGTGCTTGCTCCCTCGCAATGAGGTCCGCGGCCCGCGCATCCAGCTCCGTTTCGCGCCGGGACAGACTTCGCGAGTCTGAACGAGCTCCCGCGGTGAGCCGGTGTAACTCGGCCTCCGACGTCTCGAGCTGTTTGAGCACCTCCTCCGTCTGCCGCTCCTCGCTGCCCAGTCGTCCACGAGCCGCCTCGACGAGTTCTTCGGGGAGACCGAGCCGAGAGGCGATTTCCAGAGCGTAGCTGCGCCCGGGTCGATCCCGGACCAGTGCGAAGGACGGCCTCAATTCCTCCACATCGAACTGGAGCGACGCGTTTACGACAGACGATGTCTCGGCTGCAAGCTCCTTCAACGCGCCGAGGTGAGTCGTGGCTACCGTCAGTCGAGCGGTCGTCGACAGACGCAACAGGATGGCTGCGGCGAGCGCTGCTCCTTCGGCCGGATCTGTGTTGCCGCCGATCTCATCGAGGAGCACGAGACTCGCTGATCCCGCCCGATCCAGAATTTCGCCCAGTGCCGCAACCTGAGCGCTGAATGTCGACAGGGACGCCGAGATGGACTGCTCGTCGCCGATTACTGCGTAGAATCCATCGAATATCGGAAGCCTGGTTCGCGGCCCGACCGGGGGGATCACCCCGGACTGGGACATGGCTGCGAGGAGGCCGATCGCCTTCAGCGTAACTGTCTTGCCCCCGGCGTTCGGACCACTGATCAACAACACTCTCTCATCGGAGGCCAGCCGCAACGAGAATGGAACGGCGGGCTCACCCGTTGCGAGCAGCAGGGGATGGACCGCGTCGTTAAGGATCAGTTCGGCTTCGTCTCCCGACTCGAGCAGTTCCGGCCGGGAACCGCCATGCTCCAGAGCGTACCGCGCCCTCGCCTGCAGCGAGTCGGCCTCCGCCAGAATCTCGAAGGAGTTGCGCAGGTCGTTCCCCAGCGGACGCACACGCTCCGAGAGCTCTGCAAGGATCCGACCGACCTCGCGCGCCTGCTCTCGTTCGAGACCGGCGATCCGGTTCATGTCTTCGATCGCCAGCGGCGGCTCGACAAAAATGGTTTGATGTGTGGCCGACTCGTCATGGACAATGCCACCGACGTGGGAAGCGCCCTCACGCCGGATGGGTATGCAATAGCGACCGGAGCGAATCGTGACGGACCCGTCCGGAACCTGAATCCGCGCCGGCAGAGTCCCCTTGAATCCTTCGAGCCGCCTCACGAGTCGGGTTCGGCTTCCTCGAAGCTCACCACGAATTCGGCGCAGCTCCCGGCTCGCCCCGTCGGCAAGTTCCCCTGAGGAGGCAAAAGATCCCATGAGGCGCTCCTCGAGACGAGGTTCGTTGACCAGCGTCTCGGCCAGCTTCGTCAGCCCGGGCAGGCCCTCGGGATCTCGACGTAAATCGGAGCGGGTGCGTCTCGACGCCGACAGGAGCGCGGCCAGTTCGAGCAGATCGGTTTCCTCGAGAACGGATCCTTCAATGGCCAGGCGACGGAGCACCGACAAGGCATCCGGAATTCGGGGAGGAAGCCAATCGTGCCGCAGAACGAGCGAGATCATCTCGTCGGTCAGGGCAAGCCGCTCGCGAGCTACGATCGGGTCACCCGAGGGCCTCAAGCCTTGCAGGTGCGATGCACCGGCTGCGCTTGTCGCGTGAGAGGCTATCGCTTCGAGAACCACCGCAAATTCCAGAACCTGCAAACCGTGCGGCAGAAGTTTCGACGCTGGCTCGTTCAGCCCGGCGGCCACGACATATCTCGACCGGCCAGGAGGTGTATGTGGAGGTGAAACACGCTTTGCCCTGCGCGGGCGCCTCGGTTCGTCACCAATCGGTACCCATCGTCAGATACACCAAGCGATCGGGCAACTTGCGCCGCCGCCAGCAGTAGATGTCCGGCCTGCTCCGCCGATGTCGGATCCAGTTCGGCCACACTCTCGATGTGCGCCTTCGGTATGATGAGCACGTGGATGGGCGCCTGGGGCGCCAGATCCCGAAACGCGATCCAGCCTTCGCCCTCACCTACGAGATCCGCCGGGATCTCACCCGAAACGATTCGACAGAACAGGCAATCAGTTGCACGCTCCATCACTCTCCCTTTCAAGTCGCGGTTGCCGGACAATTTGCCTTAAAGCCGTGCCGGGCTGTCGTTCGCCCCGGCCGATGAGCGAGCCCCGGCTCATGGCGTAATTTGTGCAAGCCTGGTCAGGTGCCGCCAGCACGGACGGCTTTCCGACCGGATGAGGCGGCGTTCGCCCATCCGGCAGGCTGAGAAATCGCGTCATGATGAATGAGTAGAAATGCGGATGACGGGCAAGCCGATCAAGACGGGGGCGGAACAGGCAGTGGGCGAACCACAGTGTGTGGGGCTCCCCTCCCGGCCGGTGTTGACCGTTGCGGAAGCCACGCGCGCGCCAGGCTCGCGAATCGAAGTTTGCGTAACCCTGCGAATCGGCCGCCAACGGTTCGAGGGCCTCTCAGCCGGCGTCGGACTCGACGAAATGGAAATCCGGCTGGCGGCGCAGGCGACGCTCGCCGCGTTGCACAGGGCCGTCGGCAGTGAGCGGTTCCTGCTCGTTGGAATCAAGCGTCTGCACGCATTCGATGCCGACGTGATTCTTGTAGCCTTGAGAGATCAGGTGGAACCCTCCCGCCGGTGCATTGGGGCCGTTCCCGTACGCTCGACCCTTGTTCACGGTGCTGCGGCGGCCGTTCTCGATGCTACCAACCGAATCCTCACGGCGGCGAATCGCTGACGCTGTCTGCCGCTCCGTTCAGGAGGGAAAGCCGGGTCGCGCCGACCCATGGATGATGGTATCGTTGCCGGGTCCCGGCGACCTTCGCACCAACGGCGCCCATCCTCGGCCACGAACCGGAGTACGATGCAGATCGACGCGACGACGGAGCCCCTCCAACAGGACACCGGTGAACCCACAGACACGCTCGCCGGGATGCCGATCGAACAACTTTCGATACAGACGATCCGCACGCTGGCAATCGATGCCGTTCAGGCTGCGAATTCAGGGCATCCTGGAGCACCGATGGCCCTGGCGCCGGTGGCGTATCTACTCAGTCGCCAGATGCGCTACAATCCGCGAAACCCGGACTGGTTCGACCGGGATCGGTTCGTCCTCTCGGCCGGCCATGCGTCGATGTTACTCTACGCGATGCTGCATCTGAGCGGATACGACTTGCCTCTCGAAGAGCTGAAGCGCTTCCGCCAGCTCGGCAGCATGACCCCCGGTCACCCGGAAGTGGGTCACACGCCCGGGGTGGAAACGACCACGGGCCCCCTGGGTCAGGGACTGATGAACGCGGTCGGCATGGCCATGGCGGAGGCACACCTCGCCGCCGTTTTCAACCGGCCGGGTCACCGGATGATCGATCACTTCACGTACGTCGTCTGTAGTGACGGCGACCTCATGGAGGGTGCTTCACACGAGGGCGCGTCGCTCGCCGGGCACCTGGGCCTCGGCAAGCTCATCGTGTTGTATGATGACAATCGGATCACGATCGACGGATCGACAGATCTCGCCTGGTCTGACGACGTGTCCGCCCGGTTCGAGGCTTATGGCTGGCAGGTTCAGAACCTGGGCGACGCCGCCAATAACCTGCCTGCCCTTGCCGCGGCCCTCGAGTCCGCCCGAACGGACTGCGACCGGCCGTCATTGATCGTCGTTCGCTCGCACATCGGCTACGGCTCGCCCAACAGGCAGGACTCGGCAGCCGCCCACGGTTCGCCACTTGGCGCGGAAGAAGTAGCGCTGACGAAAACAGCCTATGGTTGGCCGGAGGACCGTGATTTCTACGTGCCCGAGCCCGTCCGTGAGCACATGGGCCAGGCGGCCGCGAAAGGCGAGACCCTGGAAGTCGAGTGGCGGGAGCGGATGGATGCCTACCGGGAAGCCTACCCCGATCTGGCCTCGCGCCTGGCATCATCGATCGTCGGCACTCCGCCGAAAGGCTGGGCCGACGGCCTGCCGCGCTTCGATCCGGCCGACGGTGCACTGGCTACGCGCGCGGCCTCGGGTGCGGCGCTCCAGGCAGCGGCGGAGCAAATCCCGTGGCTGATCGGCGGCAGCGCGGATCTGTCGCCTTCCAACAATACGCTGCTTCCGTTTTCCGGCGATTTCGGGCGAGGCGCCTGGGAGAACCGAAACGTACGCTGGGGCGTCCGCGAGCACGTGATGTGCTCCGCAGCGAACGGCATCGCGCTGCATGGCGGTGCCCGCCCGTACGTTGCTACGTTCCTGGTGTTCACGGACTACGCCCGCCCGGCCATCCGGCTGGCGGCCCTGATGTCCCAACCCGTCATTTACGTGATGACGCATGACTCGATCGGCCTCGGCGAGGACGGCCCCACGCATCAACCCATCGAGCATCTAGCGGCGCTGCGCGCGATCCCCGGTCTGGTGGTGATCCGGCCCGCCGATGCCAATGAAACCGTCGAGGCCTGGAAAATCGCAATCGAACGCACGGGAGGACCGACGCTGCTCGCCCTGACCCGTCAGAAGGTGCCCACGATGAACCGGCCGGCCGATGCCGATGGCGTCGCGCGCGGTGGCTACATCGTAGCTGGCGACGACCAGGAGGCGCCTGACATCGTGCTGATCGGATCGGGGTCGGAGGTCAGCATCGCACTCGAGGCCCGGGAGCGGCTGGCTCAAAGCGGGATACAGGCGCGGGTCGTCAGCCTGCCCAGCTGGGAGTTGTTCCGCGCGCAGGACCGTGCGTACCGGGATTCGGTGCTGGCTCCGGCCGTTCGGGCCAGGATCGCTGTCGAGGCAGGGATAGCGATGGGTTGGCGCGAATGGATCGGGGAGGATGGTGCCTTCGTCGGTATGACCGGCTTTGGTGCCAGCGCCCCGGCTTCGAAACTGTTCGAGTATTTTGGTATCACGGCCGAAGCCATCGTGCGCGAAGCCGAACGACTCCTGTCAACCTGAGCGGCTCATGCGGATTGCCATAGGCTCGGACCACGCGGGTGTTGCCTACAAGGGCGTGCTGGTCTCAGATCTCGAGGCGGGAGGCCACACCGTCGATGACCTCGGTACGTCGGGGCCCGAGTCCGTGGACTACCCCGACTTCGCCGCCGCCGTCGCGGAGCGCGTGGCTGCCGGCCAGGCCGAACGGGGTATTCTGATCTGCGGCAGCGCCGTGGGAGTTTGTATCGTGGCCAACAAGATCCCCGGAATTCGGGCCGGGGTGTGTCACGATACCTACTCGGCCCATCAATGCGTCGAGCACGACGACGTGAACGTGCTTTGCCTGGGCGAACGAGTCATCGGCATCGAACTGGCCCGCGAGATCGTGGAGCGATTTCTCCGCGCCCGGTTCACCGGAGAACCTCGGCACCAGCGCAGGCTCGAGAAACTGATCGATGTCGAGCGACGTCACCTCCGACTCAGCGAGTAAGCCATCCGATGAACCCGCTGTACGAATTGTCTGAGCACGGCCAGAGCTACTGGCTGGACAATCTGTCTCGCGAATTGATCCGCAGCGGAGCGCTTCGGCACCGCGTTGAGCACGAGGGTCTGCGTGGCGTCACATCGAACCCGGCGATCTTCCATAAGGCCATCTCCGTCGGCGACGCGTACAACGAGGAAATTGCCGGCCTCGTGGCGGCTGGGGCGTCGACATCCGAGATCTACGAGCAACTCGTCGTGACGGACATCAGCGATGCCTGCGACATTCTTCGACCGGTGTTCGAAGATACCGATGGCCTCGACGGATACGTGAGCCTCGAGGTCTCGCCGCGCCTCATCCACGATACGGCGAGGTCTATCGAGGAAGGGCGCAAACTGTGGGCTGCCGTGAACCGCCCCAACCTGATGATCAAAATTCCGGGAACCCGGGCCGGAATGCCGGCCATCGAAGAACTTCTGTTCGACGGAATCAACGTCAACGTCACGCTGCTGTTCGACGTCGCCACGTACGATGAGGTGGCACAGATCTACCTCAGAGCGCTGGCTCGGCGGCAGTCGGCGGGACTCTCCCTGTCGGTCGCCAGCGTGGCCAGCTTCTTTCTCAGCCGCATCGATGTGCTCGTAGATCGGCTTCTCGGACACAGGATCGACGCAGATCCCGCCCCGGGAGGACCAGCAGGTCTGTTGGGTGAAGCAGGCATCGCGAGCGCGAAGCTCGCCTATCGGTCATTCCAGGCGCACTTTTCAGGACCGGCCTGGGCTGAGTTGGTCGAGTCCGGGGCCCGCGTTCAGCGCCTCCTGTGGGCGAGCACGAGTTCGAAGAATCCTCTGTACGACGCCGTTCGTTACGTCGAGCCGCTGATCGGCCGTGAGACGGTCAACACCATGCCCGAATCTACCATCGCCGCGTTCGGAGACTCCGGACACGTGGTTTCCAACACTGTCGAAGCTGATGTATCCCGGGCAGCCGGGGTTTTCGAACAGCTGAAGGCAGCCGGTATCGACATGAGCGCGGTAACGAGCCAACTCGTGGATGAGGGAGCAGACAAATTCATCGCGCCGTTCGACGCTCTGCTGGCAGGACTCGCCGCTCGGAGGGCCGAGATTGCAGGAGAGGCCGATCGGTTCAGCCTGTCGGCCGGGGCGCGGGATGCCATGCCGGGTCCGCTGCTCGCAGCGTTCGAGGAAGCCAGGTTCGTGCAGCGTCTGTATGCTGCCGATGCGTCTTTGTGGTCCCGCGATCCCGCCGTGCAGCAGACGATCGAGGCACGCCTGGGATGGCTCGACGCTCCGCATGAATCGGTCGCGCAAGTGGCCGAGTTCGGACTCCTTGCCGACGAAATTGCGGCCGAGGGTGTCCAACATGTCGTAGTGCTCGGCATGGGAGGCAGCAGTCTGGGCGCGGCTGTCGCCGCCGGAACGTTTCCCGTGGTCGTGGACCGTCCTCGCCTGCTCGTGCTGGACGACAT
>CBDUXS010000022.1:0-11863 GCA_965371255.1 uncultured bacterium | reverse complement strand
CTTCCAATGAATTTTGACAAGGCGTCGGCAACACTCGTTCTCGACCTCGTGTACGGACGGCGGCAGACGGTCTGGACGCAAGCGGCGGAGACCGTCGGAATCGAATGGATCGACGGTAGGGAGGTGTTGCTCCTGCAGGGCGTGGCCTGCTACCCGCTCTGGCTCGATGTGGAAGCACCTGTCGAGCCCATGCGCCGCGCCGTGTTCTGCGAGGAAATCTGAAGGGGCGTGAGGGGGGCCGACGTCTCCGGGCAGGAGCAGCCCGCATCATGGACCGGCTGCTTCCGCCGGCCTGTGCGGGTTGCGGAGTCGGAGTTCCACCGGGTCCTCCCCTGTGCGCCGTTTGTGCGTCCCGCCTGCCGCGACTCCCGCATCCGCGGTGCCTTCGTTGTGGTGCTCCCGCGACCTCAACGCTGACCGCGACCTCAACGGCGACCACGGCCTCGTGCGAGGCATGTGACGCTTGGCCGACTGCCCTTCCCGCAGCCGCTTCCGCAGTTTTGCATATGCCGCCGGCCGATTTACTTGTAGCGGGACTCAAATACCGCGGTTGGACAACGCTAACCCCAATTCTAGGACAGCTGATGGTACCCGGGGCGTTGCGTCTGGCGGGGCAAGAAGCCGCCGTGCTGGTTCCCGTCCCGTTGGACAGTTTCCGTCTGCGGAGCCGCGGGTTCAACCAGGCCGCGCTGCTGGCTGCGGAAGTAAGCGGGGCGACAGACCTGCCGTGGGTAGATGCCCTCGGACGGCGTTCTACCTCCCGGCACCAGGCCGAGTCGGGGCGGGCACAGCGCTTCGACAACGTAAGGGAAGCCTTCTACTGGCGGTCTGAACGCCGGCTTCCGGCGATGCATGTGATCCTGGTCGATGACGTCCTCACGACCGGGGCGACGGCTGCGGCGTGTGCGACGGTGATCTGCGAAGCCGGATATCATTGCGGTGGCGTAGTGACTTTCGCGCGAGCCCTTCACAGGCCCGACGAAGTCTGAGGGGTTGTCCCGACGGCATTCGCCATGCAAGGTGTTCTGCCGAGTGGGCCGGTTCGAGCCGCTCGTTATTCAACACTCGCCAGGGGTGGGACTGCATGCCGGTTAGAATCGCAATTAACGGGTTCGGCCGAATCGGCCGGAATGTTCTTCGTTCAGCCTTGATCGGCGGTCGTGCAGATTTCGATCTGGTGGCTATCAACGATCTCACGGATGCGGCGACACTCGCCCACCTGTTTGAGTTCGACTCCGTTCACGGACGTTTCCCCGGATCCGTTGCCGTAGACGGGTCTGCGATCGTCGTTGATGATGAACGGTTCGAGGTGCTGTCGGAGCGCGATCCGGCGAATCTCCCGTGGGGAAAATTAGACGTTGATATCGTCATCGAAAGCACGGGGATTTTCCGGAAGAGACAGGACGCCGCGAAACACCTGCAGGGCGGGGCGAAAAAAGTGCTGATTTCAGCGCCCGCGCCGGATCCGGACTTGTCGGTCGTCATGGGAGTCAACCATGGCGACTACGACTCGTCCAAACATGACATCATTTCCAATGCCAGTTGCACGACTAACTGCATAGCTCCCGTCGTGAAAATCCTGCTCGAAGAGTTCGGATTCGAGAAGGGCCTGATGACAACGGTCCACAGCTACACGAATGACCAGGCAATCCTGGATCTGCCACACAAGGATTTGCGACGTGCCCGGGCCGCCGCAGTCTCAATCATTCCCACGACCACGGGTGCGGCCAAGGCGACGGGGCTCGTGCTGCCCGAAGTGCAGGGAAAGCTTGATGGAATGGCGATGCGTGTTCCTACACCGGACGTGTCGATCGTGGATCTCGTGGCCGTCTTGGGTCGGAAGACTACCGCCGAGGAAGTCAACGACAGCTTCAGGGCTGCGGCAGCTGGCCCGCTCGAAGGCATTCTGGCCGTAGAAGACCGGCCTCTCGTATCGATAGACTATGTCGGAAACCCGCACAGTTCGATTATCGATTCGAGCTTGACGTCAGTTATCGACGGTACGCTGGTCAAGGTCATCTCGTGGTATGACAACGAGTGGGGATACTCGAGCCGCTGCGTCGACCTCGCCTGCATGATGGGTGGGCAGCTGTAGACCCGCGACGCGTCATGCTCAAGCGCTCCCTTCGTTCGCTCGATCCGGCGGACCTGGCTGGTCGGCGGGCCCTGGTTCGAGTGGACTACAACGTTCCCTTGGACGAATCGGGCGGCGTAGGAGACGTTGCTCGACTCGAAGGGACGTTGCCGACGTTGCGCTACCTGTTGGACGCCGGAGCCAGGCCGATTCTGCTGTCGCATCTAGGGCGTCCGGGCGGGCGTGTCTCACCAGAGGATTCGTTGCGGCGCATCGCCGAGGTCCTCGCCGGATTACTTGCGATCCCCGTGCGCTTCGTCCCATCCACGGATACGCAAGAAGCCCTCGAGGCCTCCAGATCGCTTCCCACGGGTGAATTGCTGCTGCTTGAGAATACTCGTTTCCTGCCCGGGGAGACGGCAAACGAGCCGGCGCTCGGGGAGCGCCTGGCCCTCCTGGGCGATTTTTATGTCAACGATGCTTTTGGATCGACGCATCGGTCACACGCGTCGGTCGTTGGAGTGCCCCGGTACCTCAACCCCGCCGTGGCCGGCCTGCTCGTCGAGGCCGAACTCGAGGCACTCACTCGGATCCGGGAGGCACCGGACCGCCCGTTCGTAGTGGCGTTTGGCGGGGCAAAGATTCTCGACAAGATTTCCCTCATGGAATCATTTCTTACAAGGGCCGATCGCATCCTGATTGGCGGGGCGATGGCAAATACATTTTTCGCCGCGTTGGGATGGCCGACGGGTCGGTCGCTCGTCGAGGACGACGCGATAGGAATTGCCGCCGATTTCGCGGCTCGCGCGCCCGACCTGCTGGTGCTTCCGGAGGATGTGGTCGTCGGGGAGGTGGGCTCCGTGAGGGCCGAATCCGCTACCGTCGTATCGGCCGACACGATTCCGGCCGATCGCGCGGCCTATGATATTGGTCCAGCGACGCGGCGGCGCTTTTCCGCCGTGATCGCGACGGCGGGAACGTTTTTCTGGAATGGGCCCATGGGCTGGTTCGAGACAGCAGGCTATGCGGAGGGGACCAATGAAGTGGCGCGGGCTGCGGCCATCGCCACCGAATCCGGGGCGTTCGCGGTAGTCGGCGGGGGGGATTCGGCACGAGCGATCAGGGAAGCCGGCCTCTCCGATCGTGTGTCCCATGTATCGACGGGTGGGGGTGCGTCGCTGGAGTTTCTCGCCCACGGAACGTTGCCCGGACTAGAGGCGCTGGATGACGATGAATCCTGACAGCCGGCCGCTATTTGCGGCAAATTGGAAGATGCACAGTGGGCCGCAGGCAACGCGTGACTTCATAGCGGAATTCGGGGAGTTGTATGAGGAGCAAGAGGATCGGAGGGTCGTCTTCTTCCCACCGTCTATCAGCGTGGAGGCGTTCGGGCGGGCCACCGCGCATCGTCCGGATCTCGGTCTGGGCGTCCAGGATGTTCACGCAGAGAGTGAGGGTGCTCACACCGGGGCGATTTCGGCGATTATGGCCATCGAGGCGGGAGCGTCCTGGTGTCTGGTGGGACATTCGGAACGGCGAACTGAGTTTGGAGACGATGACACCATGGTCGTCCGAAAGACCATGCGGGTGTTCGAGTCCGGCCTCGCGCCAATCGTTTGCGTCGGCGAGACTCTGGAGCAGCGTGAAGCCGGCAAGCTATCTGACATATTAGGCACGCAGGTCGCGGCTGTGCTGTCGGCCGTCGAGCCGGGAAATCACGGTAGACTGACGTGGGCCTACGAGCCCGTGTGGGCGATCGGCACAGGCCGCACTGCTTCACCCGGCGATGCGGCGGAGGCCCATGCGATAATACGGGAAGTAATCGCCAGTGGCGCCAACGAGATGACGGCAGCACGCGCGATCATACTGTATGGTGGCAGCGTCAAACCAACGAATATCGACAGTTTGATGCAAGCGTCAGGTGTAAACGGTGTGCTGGTCGGCGGTGCCAGCCTGAAGCCCGGAGACTTCGCGGCGATCTGTCGCTGCTCTGCCGCCTGAATGCGTTGACGGTGGTCCGTTGCCGGCATAGCTTCGCCGACCCTGGATTCAAGTGAGAAAAGGCCGATGCTTACATTTCTGATCGTAGTGATATCACTGGTGGCGGCGTTCATCATTCTGATCGTTCTGCTCCAGAGCGGGAAGGGTGGTGGGCTGGCCGCAGAGTTTGGTGGCGCATCTTCTTCCACCGACTCGATTATGGGGGGTCGGCAGGCGGCGACGATGCTGACGCGCGCCTCGTGGATCGGCGGAGGCCTGTTCCTGGCCCTCGCGATGCTCGTAGCGATTATGTCTTCCCGGTCTTCGACGGCACCGTCGTCCATCTTGCGATCTGAGTTCCAGATTCCGGCGGGAACGCCGGCATCGGTGCTGGATGCGGAAGGCGGCGTGTCAACTCCGATTCCGCTCGACGGCTCGGATGCGGCGGCGAATGACGCGCCGTCAGAGGAGCCAGCGGGAGACGAGTCGGACTAGGTCGCCGGTGGGCTCCTGTCAGCTTTGAATGGACGGGCGTCGGGGACGTCGAGGAAGTCTATGAATCGGTCGCGTTCCTGCTGTTCGTGAATCCACACGCCAAATCCTGATTCGACAGGATTTTCGATGCCGTGTCGTTCCATTGCCGTGCGCACGGCGAGGTCATTCACATACTCGTTCTTCGGATGGCCGGCATGGCCGCGGACCCATCTCCACTCCACCTCGTGACTCGCGGCTTGTCGACAGAGGTGCTTCCAAAGATCGATGTTCTCGATCGGGCCTCCTTTTCGCCTCCAGCCTCGAGCCGCCCATCGGTGCACCCAGTCTTTCATTCCATTGACGAGATACTGGCTGTCAGACGCAAATACGATTCGACAGGATTTCCGCAGCACGCGAAGTCCTTCGATACCGGAAACGATGGCCATGCGATTATTGGTCGTGTCGGGCTCGAAGTGTGCGAAGTCGCGTCGACGCCAGCCACGGCGCTCGTTGAATTGCTCGATGAGTCCGGCGGCGGCGCCGGGACGTTCAGTGCCCCGGAACTGGTTGCCGAGGCAGGACTCGTCGGCGAAGATGTAGACTAGTTGGTCGTCCACGGGAGTTCCTGGCAGAAGCCTGACTGAAACACGAACCGTAACGGATGGTTGACGTGCCGCTTACGCAAGACGCTGATGGAATCCTCGTTCTGGAGGACGGCACAGAGTTCGCCGGCCAGCTCCGTTCTGAAGCGGAATGTGCGGGTGAACTCGTTTTCACGACGAACATGACCGGATACCAGGAAGTCCTCACCGATCCTTCCTTCGCCGGCCAGATCGTAGTGATGACATCGCCGATGATTGGCAATTACGGCGTGAACTCTTCGGATGTCCAGGCTACCCGACCCTGGGTGGCTGGATTCGTGGTGCGGGAGCTACGAGGCAACCAGGACGGTTGGCGTGCGGAGGCGTCGCTGCCGGAGTACCTGACCTTGCATGCCATCCCGGTACTTCATGGTGTGGATACGAGGGCGGTGACGCGACATATCCGCTCCCTGGGAGCAATGCGCGCGCTGATCGCCGTGGCCGACATCGATCGTGCGGTGGCAATGGCACGGTTGAAGGCCGAGCCCGAAATGATTGGTCGAGACCTCGCCTCCATCGTCTCGACTCCCGAGCCGTATGTCGTGGAAGCAGGCGGAGACGCTGCCGGCCAGATCGTGTGTCTGGACCTTGGAGTCAAGCGGCGTAGCCTGGATCTCCTGGCGGCGGAAGGTTTCAGGATTCATGTACTTCCCGGAAGGTCGACTGTGGCCGAGGTGCTGGCCTTCAACCCGGCCGGTGTGTTTGTATCGAACGGTCCGGGCGACCCGGAGGCGGTTGACGGTGTGGCAGAAGTGATCCGGGAGATAGCCGACCAGGGCACGCCGGTGTTCGGCATCTGTCTGGGATGCCAGCTCGTGGCCCGCGCCTTCGGCGGCCAGACCTACAAGCTCCCGTACGGACACCGTGGCGGGAATCACCCGGTTCGCCGATCGGAGACCGGCGTCATCGAGATCACATCGCAGAATCATGGTTTTGCCGTAGTCGAGAAGGACGGCGGAGTGGCCGGCGCACCGGCTCTTGAGATCACACATTGGAACCTCAACGACGGCACCGTCGAGGGCCTCCAGCATCGGAATCTGCCCGTGTTTGCCGTGCAGTATCATCCTGAAGCAGCCCCCGGACCGCACGACAGTCGGTATCTGTTTCGGCGCTTCGTCGAGGCAATGTCTGCAACTCGCGCAGTGCCAACCGGTTGACAGACATTCGGCGTCGGGAGTAGCTTACCATGGCATCCGGGCGCATGCCGGGACCAATCCGTTCAGGTAACGAGGCTACTCGCAGTGAAGCGACGCACAGGCGTATTCGGGATCGCACTCATCCTGATTCTGTTCGCATCCGGGGCATATGTGTCTTTGCGCCTTATGCTCGGCGCGCCGCCATCCATAGCAATCGGTGGTCGAATTGCGGTGATCCCGATCTCGGGTGTGATCGAATCGGAGCGTCTGTTTGTGTCTCGTCTCGAGCAGTATTCCGATGACGGATCCGTGCGCGGATTCTTGATCGAGATTCGGTCGCCCGGTGGTGGGGCAGCGGCTTCCCAGGCGATCTATGAAGCGCTTCGGCAGTTCCGAGTTGACGACGAGCGTCCCGTGGTAGCCTGGATCGGCGCCGTGGGAGCATCGGGAGGGTACTACGCGGCATTGCCAGCCGACTCCATTCTGGCGCTCCCCAGTTCGATCACGGGATCCATCGGAGTGATCATGAAGGTCCCGAACGCCGGTGAATTGCTGCGGCGGTGGGGCGTCGAAGTGGAAGTCATCAAGAGCGGAGAGAACAAGGAACTCGGATCCAGTACGCGTTCATTGACGGAGAGTGAGAAAGCGATTCTGCAGACTCTCATCGACGATACGTACGGGCAGTTTGTCGATGCCGTGGCGGAGTCGCGGCCGCTGAGCAGGGATTCGGTAACCGTGCTTGCCGATGGGCGCGTGTTTTCAGGGGCGCGGGCCGTCGGGGTCGGATTGATCGATGCGACGGGCACACTTGAGGATGCGCTGGCAGTGGCCGGACGCATGGCTGGCCTGGGAGATACTCCTCGTACGGTTCGTCCGGCGGTACGCTCACCCACGTTCTGGGCGTGGTTCCTGGACAGTAGTGGTTCACGGTGGTTGGACAGGCTGGGTTTGCGGGTCGGAAGCCCGACAGGGCTGCAGGCGAATCTGCGCTACGAGTGGCAGTAACAGAACACCACCAGACAGGGAGGAAAAGATGACCAAGGCTGATCTCGTCGAGCAGGTCTACGAGGCAATTGGACCGGGCGTGACGAAGAAGGACTGCGGGGCCGTCGTCGATGCGTTCCTTAATGCGGTGAAACAGGCGCTTGCAGGCGGAGACCACATCGAAATCCGAGGGTTCGGAACGTTCAAGGTACGGAAACGGCGTCCGCGGCTCGCCCGGAATCCTAGGACGGGAGAGTCGGTGCGCGTGCCGGCCCGACTTGTGCCTGTGTTCAAGCCATCGCGTCTGTTCAAGGCACAGATCGAAGCGGATATCTAGCCGAAAAAGTCGGTAATCCGCCGAATGCCCTCGGCCAGCAGCTCGTCGGGGCCGGCGAACGTGATACGAAGGTATCCGGGCATGCCGAAGGCCTCTCCGGGGATCGTCGCGACACCGGCGCGGGCCAGTAGCGCTTCGGCAATGTTCATCGAATCCTGGTTGGCGCCCAGACGAATGTAGTGGTAGATGGCGCCGGGTTGCTCGTGCACCTCGATGCTCGACACGTTCTGCAGACCGGCAAGCGAGACGGATCGCCGGCGTTCCAGCGTAGACCGAAAACTCGCGATGATCGGTTCGCGTTGCTGCGAACTCAACAGCGCCGCGGACGCATACTGCGAGGGGGCCGCGGCTCCCGATGTCGTCTGGCTCTGGAGAGCGGCTGCTTTGGCCATCAGGTCCGGCGGACCTACCCCCCAGCCGATCCGCCAGCCGGGCATCGAGAACGCCTTCGACATGCCGTCCATGGCCACGACTCGTGCCGGCCGATCGGCAACGTCGAGCACGGAGGGAGCGGACCCATCCCCATAGTGCAGCCGGCGGTATATTTCGTCGGACAGTACCCAGACGTCGTGTTCTCCGGCCCAGGTTAGAATTTCCGCAAGGTCCTGCCGACCAATTACCGCACCTGACGGGTTAGCCGGCGAGTTCAACAGGATGCCTCTCGTTCGTTCGGTGCGGTATTCTTCGAGCGCCGCGGCCGTCAGCCGGAATCCATCGGACCAGTCGAGCGGAACGAGGATCGGCGTCGCCCGAGTGAGGTGAACGACCGCCAGATAGGTGGGCCAATAGGGGGTGGGCACCAGCACTTCGTCGCCCGGTCCGAACAGACAGTACGCGACGTTGAACAATACCTGCTTGACGCCGGCGCTGACCAGGACGCCTGCTTCGATCACTTCGCCCGCGTCGGTCGTCTGGTTCAGATACGCCGCGATCGCCGACCGAAGCTCCATCACTCCCGGTGTCGGGGGGTAACCCATCTTGCCCTCAACCACGGCGGCGGCGGCCGCCTCTGTCGCGACGTCGGGTGTGAGAAACGAAGGCTCGCCGGCGGAGAGATTGATCACCGAGTGGCCCTCTGCCTGCATGGCTTTTGCCCGGGCCGTAATGGCCAGGGTCGCGGAAGGCTCGAGTCGGGCCACGTTGTCCGAGAAATCCAGCATGGAAAACTACCCCTTGGTAATTGTTGGAGGTGCGGGCGCGCCGTAGCTTACGAAGACCGTGCAGACCCCGGGCGACGGAGTCAAGCAACGAGTAACAGACTGGAATCTGATGATCACCGAAATCTTGACGGATCTCGCTCCGGAACTCGTCATCGAGGATGCCCGTCGGTTTTTCACCGACGAGGGCGCGCTCCATTCCGCGACGATCGTAAGTGAGAGTGACACGCACATTACACTCGGCATGTTTCGCAGCCAACTGGCGATTTCCGCCTTTCCGGATGTCTCGGAGGCGGGAAAGACGCGGGTAAGGGTGAGCACGTTACGGCGTACCGATGCGGTCGGTAAATTTCTTGCCTTCATCCGAACGGGCGGGTCGGAAGAGGACTCGGCCGCCGCGGAATGAAGAACGAGCGCGCGGCCGGAGAGCCGCTCCAGGTCCAGTTGTTCGGCAGGTATCGCGACATCCTGCCTGGCCGGGATCTCATTGTCGATCTGCCGCGCGGGGCGACCGTGGCCGACCTCGTACGGATTCTCCATGAGAAGATTCCCGGCGACCTGCCGGAGCGACCCGTTGTGGCCGTGAACTGTTGCCTGGCGGCGGACGAACAGATCCTCGAGGCATCCGACGAAGTAGCTCTCATACCGGCGGTGGCTGGCGGATGAGCGAGCCGGCCGTTCACCCGGGCCTGAGCGACGCGCCGATTTCGGCGGCCTCGCTCATTGGACCGGTCGGACCCGGAGACGGGGCCGTCGTCACATTCGAGGGGAGGGTGCGCAACCGGAACGAAGGCCTGCCCGTGGTCCGTCTTCATTATGACGCATATCGGGAAATGGCCGAGGAAGTGTTGCGGGACATCAAATGCCGGACTCGTGAAGCTTATGCCGTGTCCTCCGTCGGCCTGGTGCACCGCGTGGGCTCCCTGTCCGTTGGCGAGACGGCCGTCGTTGTCACCGTGACGGCAGCTCATCGGTCGGCGGCGTTCGACGCTGCGCGGTTTGCGATCGAGGCGGTGAAGGCGGAATTGCCGGTCTGGAAGCAGGAAGAGTACGAGGACGGGTCTCGTCGCTGGCTTGATGGGCACGGAGGGACGGAAGGATCTGAGTCGTGAAGGATCAATTCGGGCGGCGCATCGACTATCTGAGGATCTCGGTCACTGACAAGTGCAATCTCCGGTGCGCCTACTGCATGCCCGTAGAGGGACTGCCCTGGATTCCGAAAGCAGACCTGCTGACGTATGAAGAGATCGCGGAAATCGTGCGGCAAATGGCAGATCTGGGTTTACGACGCGTTCGAATCACCGGAGGCGAACCGCTCGTTCGCCGCGACCTTCCGGTTCTGGTCCGCCGGTTACGTGAGGTAGACGGCATCCAGGATCTGTCTCTCTCCACGAACGCGATTCTTCTCGATGGCATGGCCGGGGAACTGAAAGCGGCAGGGATCGACCGCTTGAACATCAGCCTCGACACTCTGCGCCGCGAGCGATTTGCCGAACTGGCTCGGCGTCCGGAACGATTCTATGACGATACGATGGCGGGTATCGCAGCCGCGGAGCGGGCGGGTTTTTGTCCGCTCAAAATCAACGTCGTCGTAATACGCGGCTTCAATGACGACGAATTGGAGGACTTTGCGGCAGTAACTCGCGAGCGGCCGTGGCACATCCGGTTCATCGAACTCATGCCGACGGAGGATAATCTATTCCTGTCGGATCGGTTCGTGAGCGCGGACGAGCTCCTGGACCGATTGCGCGCGGATGTCGAGCTTCAACCAGTACCGGGTCCGCCGGGTAATGGCCCGGCCCGATACTTCAAGCTGGCCGGAGCACAGGGAACGGTTGGCGTGATCACGCCGCTCTCGCACAACTATTGCGAAAAGTGCAATCGAATGCGGCTGACGGCTGACGGTCGGCTGCGGACGTGCCTGTTCGGGACGCACGAGGTGGACTTGAAGGCTCCGTTGCGGGAGACCGGAAGCGTGGTTGCCGCCGTCCAGGAGGCGCTTGCGGGGAAACCGGAACGGCACTTTCTACAACTCGGAACTGCGAGTGGCAGTGGCGGGTTATCCGCTTTGAGTCAGGTCGGCGGCTGAACCCTGCCGCACCCACCACACGAACGGATCCAGCGTGTCGTACGAAGAACGAATGTTGTACCGACAGGGGCGTGAGAAGCTGGCCGAGTTGCGCGCCAGTCTCGACTCGGGTGATTCCAACGGCGGCATCACCCGGGCGGAGGCATTGGCCCTTTTGGATCTCCTCGATGCGTTTGCCGAGCGGATGAGCCCGGAACGCTGGGATCAAGCTCTGGAGGCAATCGCCAGCGAAGCCGCCCGGCGGGTAGACCACCGTAACTGACGGGTCGGCGCTCGTTGCGCGGCTCGCTCCAGTTCTTCAACAGGCTTTTACACGTGAAAAAAATAACCGTGGTTGGAGCGGGGCACGTCGGCTCGACGACAGCCCAACGGATCGCGGAGCGCGAGCTCGCGGACGAAGTCGTTCTCGTAGACATCCTCGACGGTGTGCCGCAGGGAAAGGCTCTCGATCAGTGGGAGTCGGCGCCGATCGAAGGCTTCGATACGTTGGTGACCGGTGCTCAGAGTTATGAGGCTACCTCTGGTTCCGCCATCTACGTCGTCACGGCGGGTCTGGCCCGCAAGCCAGGGATGAGTCGGGACGATCTCGTTCAGAAAAACGCACACATTATTGCAAGTATCGCGGAGCAGATCGCAATTCACAGCCCGGACGCGATCATCCTGATGGTAACGAATCCGCTCGACGTGATGGCGTGGGTCGCCATGCGCACGACAGGATTTCCGAGGGAGCGTGTTATCGGAATGGCCGGCGTGCTGGATACCGCCCGCTTTCGGAGCTTCATCGCCCTGGAACTCGACGTCAGCGTCGAGGATATTCAGGCCCTCGTCCTTGGCGGCCACGGAGACAGCATGGTGCCGCTGGTCAGTACCGTATCGGTCGGCGGGATCCCACTCACCCAAATGCTTGGGCCGGACCGGATCGAGGCGCTGGTCGAGCGCACCCGCAAGGGTGGTGGAGAGATCGTAAAGTTGCTTGGAACGGGGAGCGCTT
>CBDUXS010000021.1:0-12108 GCA_965371255.1 uncultured bacterium | reverse complement strand
GCGTGGCTGATCTGGATACGGATCGACCGGAACGACTCGATCGCAACGTGGGCGTCCGTGCCGCTGGCCGCATCGAGGCGTGGAACGATGCCCAATACGCGGAGACCCAAACCCTTCTCGACCTGGTCCGGATACCGGATCCGCTTGTCCATCTTGTCTAGAAGCAGCGCTCCGGCGAGACCGAGGCCGAGTCCGGCCAGGGTCGCCATCATCATGATCCGAGGGACCGTATCCTCAGTCGGTCCGAGCGGTGGGGCCGCCCGATCGAGTACCTGGAGGCCCGGCGAACTCGTCGCTTCGGTGAGTTCGGCCGCCTTCAGGCTTCGCTGCAGGCTGGCATGCAGTTCACGGGCGGCGCCAAGATCACGCTCGAGTCGCGCCTCGTTCATCGTGCGGGCCGGGATTGAGCGCAGTTCCGTCGTTTGCGCGGCGAGTTCGTCGTTCAGCGTGGCCAGGCGCTGCAACAGCTGGCCGATCAGGTCGCCCACGAGATCCGGAATCGTGACCATCTTCAGCTGATTGAGCTCCTCAGCTACCAGGCGCACCGGCTCCGCTTGCTCAGTGTACGTGAGCAGCTTGGCCCGTCTATCGGCTTCCTTATTGTTCAGCAACTCGAGAGTGGCCCGAAGGACCGGATAGTCACCCGCCGAACCCAGCGTCATGAGCGTCAGCACGTCTACCGGTCCGCCCGAACGCGACTCTCGCAGGATGACCTCCAGCTGCTCGAGCTCGATCTCGAGTTCCCGTTGCCTCAGCCGCTTCTGGAAGAACGCGCCGAATACAGGATCGGCCGATCCGAGACCCATGCCGCCCGTGGTCGTCGTCAGGGCCTGTTGCTCGGACGGCTGCGTGATCGCTCCGACGCGGAAATTCTGATAGGTAAACTCCGCGTCCCGGAGTCGGCTTTCCGCCACACGAGTCTGTTCTTGAAGGATGGCGACGGTCTCACGCAACTGGGCGTTTTTCAGGTCCGTCGCGGTCGTGATGAACTGGGACTGCAATGCGTTGAGGATCGGGGCCGCTTCGTCGGGATCCGGCCAGGTGAATTGGGCGAAAATAATCCCCGCGTCGTCGTTGAATTGCACGGTCAGCGCGCTCCGGATACGGGCCCGCGCCTGGCGCATGGGGAGAACTGAGAATCGGGCCTCTGCGTTGGCGGCGAACGATTCGCGGGGCGGGTTCCATACGAATCCGAACGAAGCGCCGACCGGACTGCCGAGACGGCCTCGTTCGACCGTGTTGGTGTCAGCGAGCGCCAGTTCGTAAGTCCCGTTCGGATTCGTCGTCAACGTGTAGTTGCCGCCCGTCACGGGGCCGCCCAGTTCGAAACTCTCGAACGCCGTCGAGTCAACACCGTCAACACGGCCCAGCGTCAGGTACAGCTGCCCGTCCTCCACGACCGGACCGATGACGGCGTTGCTCCGGAACACGCTGCTCCACCCTGCGCCGGCCAGTGGATCGTCGCCCCGCAGCGCACCGCTCTTGCCCTCCTGCTCCAGCCATATGGTGGCGTCGATCTTGTACATTGGCTGGACGAAACGGGCGGCAACCAGGCCGCCGGCCACGCCGAGCACCGTGCAACCGGCGATCAACCACTTCCAGCGCCAGAGTGAATCAAGCAGGCGTCGGACATCCAGTCCGTCTCCGCCGTCGAATGCGTCGATAGCGTAGCCGTCGTGCGTCTGTATCTCGTAACCACGCCTGGCCTGGACGGCCGGCAAGTGCCCTGGATTATCTGGATGCTGATTCACGTAGTCATTCCTGTTCAGCCTTGATCATCGCGTCGACCGCGAGCCTCGAACAATCCGCCAAAACGCAAGAGCAGTGCCGAACGACCAGCCGGCGGTTCGGGCTCGGTCATGCCCGGTAAAGGCCCCGTCAGCGCAGCATTTCTGCACGTCTCCACCTGGACGGCTCCGGGAATATAGTACTTCGATCCAACGAAAAAGAGCCCCTCCTGTCGGATTCACGCGACACCACTTGCCACAACGAGGGCCCGGCCGAGTGAATTCGCCCCGTGGCGATACGCCGAATCGGGCGGAAGTAAGGCAACTCCGTGGGTTCTCAATCGGGAAATTCTCTGGACGCATTGCGATGGCCCGGTGCTTGTATTCCATGCAGTTCAGCTCCACCAAGCGGGGTGACACAGGGAACTCGAAACAAGGCCATTCAACCGCCATGTGTGGAATCATCGCATACGCCGGCCGGGAAGAAGCAGCACCGATTCTCCTCAAGGGTCTGGAGCGCCTGGAGTATCGGGGGTACGACTCCGCGGGCATTGCCGTGCAGAACGGTGCGGGCCTCGACGTGCGGCGGGCGTGTGGCCGGATTGATGCTCTCTGCCAACGGCTGCTGGAGTCTCCCGTCGCCGGCAGCTCCGGCATTGCCCATACACGCTGGGCGACGCACGGGGAGCCTAATGAGACCAACGCACACCCTCACGTGGATTCCAGTGGTGAGATTGCCGTAGTTCATAACGGAATCGTCGAGAACGCCGACGTGCTGCGACAGGAACTGCAACGCCGTGGACATGTGTTTCGCTCCGAGACGGACTCCGAGGTTCTGGCCCACCTGATCGCCGAGCAGACGGAGACGCGTCTCAAGTTCGCAGTTTCCCGCGCACTCCGACTCGTGGAGGGTACGTTTGGAATTGCCGTGATCTCGTCCCGGGAACCGGACCGGATCATATGTGCCCGACGTGGATCCCCGCTGATGATCGGGCTGGGCAGAGGAGCGATCTACGCCGCGTCGGACGCCTCGGCCATCATCCCCTACACCCGTCGGGTGATCTACCTCGACGACGGCGAGATGGCCGTGTTCGATGCATCGGGCTGCGACATCGTCCGCATGGACATGATGTCCAGAGTGGACAAGCAGGTTGAACGGATCGGTTGGGATCTCCAGGAGGCGGAACGGGGCGGCTATTCACACTATATGCTCAAGGAGATCTACGAGCAGCCTGAGACCATCGTGAGCACATTGCGCGGACGGATTGTCGATGGCCGGGAGGTAAGGCTCGGCGGACTTCTCGAACTGGATGAACCCCTGAAGGCCGCCCGCCGCATCATCTTCACCGCTTGTGGCACCTCCTGGCACGCCGGTCTGATCGGTGCCTATCTGATGGAGGAGCTGACGAGAATCCCGACGAGCGTCGAATACGCCAGCGAGTGGCGCTATCGGGATCCCGTGCTGGAACCAGATACGCTTGTCGTCGCGATATCCCAGTCCGGTGAGACGGCAGACACCCTGGCCGCGATCGACCTGGCGAAGCGCCGTGGCTGCCCCACGCTGGGCATCATCAATACGGTCGGCAGCTCGATCGCCCGTCTCACCGACGCGGGGGTTTACCTGCATGCCGGGCCCGAGATCGGCGTGGCATCGACCAAGGCATTCACCTCCCAGGTCGTAGCTCTGACGCTGTTTGCTCTCAGCATGGGAAGGCAACGGGGGCTCGATCCCGAGCGGGTCAAGCAGTATCTGGATGCCCTCACGGCCCTGCCTGGGCAGGTCCAGGACATCCTCGACCGGGCCGACGAGATCCGTGCGTTCGCGTCGCGTCTCATGGACCACGACAATTTCCTCTACCTCGGCCGCGGCTACAGCTTTCCGGTTGCTCTCGAGGGAGCGCTGAAGCTCAAGGAAATCAGCTACGTGCACGCCGAGGGATTCTCGGCCGCAGAGATGAAGCACGGGCCGATCGCACTGATCGACGAGGACATGCCCGTCGTCGTTGTCGCCCCGCGCGATGCGAGCTATCCAAAGGTCCTGTCGAACATGCAGGAAGTGAAGGCTCGGGGCGGTCATCTGATTACGATAACCAGCGAGCCGAACGGACTCGGCAAGCTGTCCGATGAGCTGTTCACCGTGCCGCACACCATGGATTCGCTGCTCCCGGTGCTGACCAGTGTGCCGTTGCAGCTCCTCGCGTATCATATCGGAGTGTTGCGCGGCTGTGATGTGGATAAGCCCCGCAACCTCGCGAAGAGCGTCACCGTCGAATAGGCTTCTAGCTGAGGCGGTCGCGAATGCAAAAACTCTTACATGTGGTGGGCGCCCGGCCGAACTTCATGAAGATCGCGCCGGTGATGAAGGCGTTCGAGCGCACCGGAGAAGTGCACCAGACTCTCGTTCACACCGGCCAGCACTACGACGACGAGTTGTCGAAATACTTCTTCGAGGACCTCGACCTCCCGCGACCGGACGTGGACCTCGGGGTCGGCTCGGCGAGTCACGCCGTTCAGACCGCCCGCGTGATGATCGCCATGGAACGTGTTCTCACGCGTATCCGTCCTGACTGGGTGTTCACGGTGGGTGACGTGAACTCTACCATGGCCGCCGCGCTGGTGGCCGCCAAGCTCGGCATTCGCGTGGCCCACGTGGAGGCGGGTCTCCGGAGCGGCGACTGGACGATGCCGGAGGAGATCAACCGGGTCGTAACGGATCGACTGAGCGACGCCCTGTTCACGACGGAGCCGTGCGCTGCCGACAACCTCCTCGCTGAGGGTGTGCCGGCTGACCGCATCCACTTCGTCGGCAACGTAATGATCGACACGCTGCTCAAGCACCGGGAACGGGCGCAAGCCCTCGAGGTGGCTGACGGCATGGGTCTCGAAGCGGGCGATTATGTGCTCGTCACCCTCCACAGACCGTCCAACGTGGATTCCGCGGACCGGCTCGGCGCGTTGCTGGGGGCACTCGGGCAGGTCACCGCCGGCTCGGACCACCCGGTCGTCCTTCCGCTGCATCCCCGGACGGCTTCCCGAATTCGCGAACTGAAGCTGGATCACCTCCTGGCGCCCCTGCACGTGCTGCCGCCGCTGCGCTACCTGGAATTCCTCGGCCTGATGAGCTCGGCCGGGCTGGTGCTCACGGATTCCGGCGGCATCCAGGAGGAGACCACGGTGCTCGGCATACCCTGCATCACGATCCGACCGAACACCGAGCGGCCGATTACCGTCACGCACGGGACGAATCGTCTGTACGACGGGGATCCCGACGGGTTGCTCGATGTAGTGCGGACGACCCTGTTGGAGCGCAGGGAAATCCGGATTCCCCCCCTGTGGGACGGCAAGGCTGCCGAGCGGATCGCCCGGGTTACGCTCGCGCTGGAAGCGGTCCCGACGCGGCCCCTGGGGGCGGTAAGGCCTGATCCGGCCGGCTGAGCCGGTGTCTGCCGTGCGAAATCCGCAGCGAGTCTGCAAATTGCCGCCGGTTGAGCGGATTTTAGTCGATTCCAGTTGCAATGACTGCCCAGCGCAAGACCGTCCTGACGCGCGAGTTCCCATGTAACGTCGCATCTTTCCCACACGTTTCAGTACTTATGCCGGATTTCCGCCACACGGGCCCGGGAATTGCCCGATCCTTCCTGCGTGAGGTGCCGCCCGAGTGGCACCCAAACGACTTGCCTGAGAGCATTCGTCAGAATGCCGGGAGATCGCACTCCGTGAGCGAATCCACCGAGTTGCAGGAACAGACTGCGGAAACTGCCGAGGACGCCGAGCTGATGGATGGCCCGGTCGTCCTCGATGCAAAGGCGCGTTCCGGCATCCGTATTTACGTCGTCGATGACGAGCCGAGCATTCTGGAGAGTTGCGAGTCGGTTCTCCTGGGCGAGGGCTACTCGTGCGAGGTGGAGCGCCGGGCAGAGGAAGCGCTCCGTCGGGTTCGTTCCCAGGCGTTCGATATCGTTCTCATCGACCAGAACATGCCCAACGTTCACGGCCTCGATCTGTTGGCCGAGGTACGCCGACGGAATCCCGATGCCCTGCCGATCGTGATGACAGGGCACGCGACGGCCGAAAGCAGTGTGCGCGCCATCCAGGCCGGAGCCTGGGACTACATGGCCAAGCCATTCACCGCTACCCAGCTTCTCGTCCTCGTCGGCCGGGCCGCCCACACGCTCGTGCGGACCCGCAAGGTGACGACACCGACGGAGAAGAAGGGGATCCTCGTTGAGCGCGGGAACCAGATTCTCGGCGTTTCGAAGGCGATGCGCGAGGCCGTGTCCAAGGCGCTCAAGGTCGCGCCGTCGAATGCTTCCGTGTTCATCACCGGGGAGAGCGGAACAGGGAAAGAGCTATTCGCCCAGTACATCCATCGAGAGAGCCGGCGGGCCCGGCGGGCATTCGTCGCTGTGAATTGCGCGGCCCTGCCAGGCGAGCTGCTCGAATCCGAGATGTTCGGCCACAAGCGGGGTGCTTTCACGGGTGCCATCCGCGACAAGGCCGGTCTCCTCGAAGTCGCGGATCAGGGGACGTTTTTCCTCGACGAACTGGCGGAGATGCCCACCGCCCTCCAGGCAAAGCTGCTGCGCGTGCTCCAGGACGGCGTGCTGCGCAGAGTAGGCAGCGAGAAGGACGATGCCGTGGTGGACGTGCGGTTCCTCTCCGCAACCAACCGGGATCCGGAAGCCGCTCTGGAGGAAGGCCTGCTCCGTCATGACCTGTACTATCGTCTGCGGGTCGTACCCATACACCTTCCTTCACTCCGCGACCGTCCGGAGGACATTCCGGTTCTGATTCGGCACTTCATCGACCACTTCTGGCGGCGTCACCAGCTCCCCGGCAAAGAAGCGCCGCGGCTGGCCAACGAATCGCTGGACCGGCTCGTCACCTATGAATGGCCAGGAAACGTGCGTGAACTCCAGAACGTTATCGAAAACCTGGTCGTCCTGTCGGATCCCGACGAAGATATCCAACCAGACAGGCTCACCATGCTGGGTGGCGAGTCGGACCTTTCCCGGTCCATTTCCGGCCTGCCGAGCATCGACGGGAACATGCCGTTCCACGATGCCAAGCAGGAAATCGTCGATCGATTCGAGCGGGAGTATCTGTCACAACTCGTGGCCCGAACCGAAGGCAACATGTCCGAAGCCGCACGACAGGCCGGTATTGACCGGACGACGCTGTATCGGTTGATGGACAAGCACAATCTTGCGAGGGAAGCCTTTGCATCCTGAACGGGAGCGGCGGATCGTAATTCCGCTGCATGGCCAGGAAACTGAAGGGACGCGATCGAAGGACGCGCCGCCCCCCGCCGATGCGTGGGATCCCGCTCGCATCGTGGACGAGGCGCCCGCCCCCCTCCGGTCGCTCGTGCTGGATCTCCTTGGAGCGATGGGAGTCGACCAGGCTGCGGTGTTGGAGATTCGCCGGAGTCTGGGTCTCACCGACGCCCCACCGGGACAGCCGGAGCAGATGGGGGCAGCTGTCTCGATCCTTCGCTCTGCCGTCGAGCGGGCAGCTGACCGTGGTGCGACTCCGGCGACCACCCGGTCGTGGCACGACTGTCTCGATGCCGCCTGCCTGGCATGGGCGGATGCAACGTTGGAGCGCCAGGCCTCTGCGCAGCGACGCTTCCTGCGCGACGTGTCTCACGACATCCGCTCGCCGCTGAATTCTATCCTGTTTCTCGCCGATGCTCTGCGAAGTCGGCATAGCGGCGATCTGAATGCCGTGCAGGGCCGCCAGGTGGACGTTCTGTTCATGGCGTCGGTCACGCTGGTCAAGCTCGTAAATGACCTGATCGACTACTCCCACCTCGATGGCAATGCGGAGATCCAGGTGGCCTCATCTCCATTCTCCGTCGAGACCGTTGTGGACGATGTCCAGGCCCTGATGGGGCCGCTGCTCGCGTACCATGAGGTGCGCTTCGACGTGGATCGCCGGGAGACGAATCCACGTAAAGGTGATGCCCAGATCCTAAACCGTGTGTTGCTGAACCTGGTCTCGAATGCTGTGCAGGCGCTTGACGCCGGGGGACGTGTCCAGCTGGAAGTCTGGGACGGTTCCGGGGGCACTCTGGAGGTGAGTGTGATGGATGACGGAGCGCAGCCTGATATCGACCGCATCCGACGTTCACTGCGAGAAGCGCTGGGAGGCGAAACGCTCACGGTGACACAGGGTTGGACGCACGGCCTGGGGCTGTCGATCAGCGCGCGCCTCGTCGCGGCGGCCGGCGGAACGCTCGAGGCGGAACCCGGCGAGGACGACGGAACCCGGCTGCGGCTCAGCCTCCCGTTCGGCGTCCTTTGAGGTGCTGCCCACCGTCCACACGTAGGATTTCTCCCGTCACATACGTCGCTCCCGCCAGGTAGACGACGGCGGCCGCCACGTCTTCGGCGGATCCTGTACGTCCGAGTACCGTTCTGCGTGATGCGGCCACACGCGCGCCTTCGCCATCTTCGTTCTCCGGAAGCAGGACCGCTCCGGGCGCGACCCCGTTGACCCGAATGTGCGGGGCGTACGCAGCTGCGAGACCCCTCGTCAAGCTGGCGAGCGCCGCCTTGCTGGCCACGTAGGGCACGTAGTTCGGCCACGCCTCGGTCGCTCCCGTATCGACGATGTTGACGATCGCTCCGCCTGCTGCGCCCATTAATCGAGCCGCCTGCTGGCAGCACAGGAAGGGCGCCCGGGCGTTCAACGCGAATACAGTATCCCAATCGGTGTCTGTCGCCTCCATCGGATCCACGCGCGGAAAGATCGCGGCGCTGTTAACCAGCAGGTCCAGACCTCCGAACACCCGCTCCATGGCCTCGAACGGTTTCACGATCTGTCGGGGATCCGACAGGTCGGCCTTCACCGTATCGACCCGGGCGCCCCCGGCGCCGACCTGATCGGCCGCATGCGCCGCCTGGTCCGCTGAGGAATGATAGTGAATCATCAGATCGTAGCCGGCGTCGGCCAGGGCCTCGGTGATCGCGCGGCCCACCCGCACCGCGCCGCCGGTGACGAGCGCCCTTGGCCGCCCGGTCATCTCTTGTTTCGCGGACGATTCACGTCATCGTGTGCGTCCGGCGGGGCGATCGACTTCACGCGCACCGACTTGGCCGGGATGCCGACATTCACGTGGTACGGCCGAACGTCGCGTGTCGCCACGGCGCGGGCGCCTACCATGCCCTGCACCCCCACGTGGACACCTGCGAGCACGACCGCCCCGTACGTAATGCGTACGCCGTCGTCCAGAATCGTCGGAATATTGCTGATGTCCTGAATGTCGTCGATCGAGTGCGTGTGGCTGAACACCGCCGCATGATCTGCAATGGAGACGTTGTTCCCGATCACGATGCCGCCGCGATCATCGAGCAGCACGTTTCGGTGCACCACGACATTGTCGCCGACCTCGAGGTTATAGCCGAACGTCACCTCGACGAAATGAAACGTCTTGAAGTTCTCTCCAACCCGTTTGAATACGTACGGAGCAAGCAGTCGCCGAAGCTGGACTCCCAGATGCACGTTGCCGCCAAGCGCCGACCGGTCGAACATCTGCCACAGCCAGATGAGCGGTTTGCGAGGATAGTAGAGTTCAGGATCCATGTCCCGGTAGTACTCGGGCTCGAGCGTGGCGCCCCGCGGGTCGAGAGAGGCAAGGACAGCTCTGGAAGCCGCGGGAAGACGCGACGTATCGATTCCCGGCTCCAGCGATGGGACGTAGATCTGTGCCAGAGTGTCGCGTACGAGGTCGTTCCGGTCCCGCTCGGGATCGGCCAGACTGTCCGCCAGGGAAGCCAACCACTCGTCGTAGGCGGAGTCGGCTTCCGGCGTGATCTCCAGCGGACGTAACGGAAGATGTGTCATCGCGAGCCTCCTTGGCTCCTGTCATCCACTCGCCTGCGTGGATTTGACCATTCAGTCAGCAACGGGGTGGACCGGCTGTGCACATTCGCCGTCGTCCTGCCGGCAGGTGCACCGGATCCTGTCGGAATGGTGGAGTCTGGCGGCTGGTCCTGCAACGTCGAGCCCACTTCAGAGGCTTCGCCGGGCGTGTCTGTCGTGATGATGTGGCGCTACCTTGAGGACCTGCAGAATGAAACTTTCTGCACGCAGGTGCGAATGAAGGATACGCCGCGGTTCGACAGCGGCGCATCGTCGCGGCGCGAGGAGCCGTCGGCGACGAGACCGGGGGAGATCGATGAACGAAGTTCTTCAGAAAGAGATCTGGCGGAAGCTGGAAGGTCTGCCGGATGATAAGGCGTACCAGGTTCTCGACTACATCAATTTTCTGCGGAGCCGGTATTCGCAACAAGACGGCCCGGCCACCCCTTTGCAGCGGTTTGGCGAGGTGGTGCAGGACACGATGCGAAAAGGAAAGGTGCCGGCGAGGGCGCTGAGAGACACGATGAAGGTGATGGGCACGGCGGACCGAGTTCTGGGCAACCTCAGAGAGGCGGGTCGCGAGTTCCTCATAGAGCTGGAGGGAGGCCGCCCGGAGCCGTCCGCACCGAAGCCGTCGAAAGATCCCCCCGAGGCCCGGGAGATCGTGGTCGAGTAGTACAAGTCGGTTGAGGAAGTCGCGCGGCCACCCCCGGTTCTGCGCCTGCCTTCCAGGTTGACGGCCTCCGGCCGGCCGCCTACCGTATCGCGATGAAGAACCCGGCGATCCGCGATGCTCTCACGTTCGATGACGTCCTGCTGGTTCCGCGGCATTCGACCGTCCACCCCGCCGACGTAGATGTGTCTTCACAATTCACCCGCGGTATCCGTCTCGCGAGTCCGCTCGTTTCCGCCGCCATGGACACGGTGACCGAACATCAGATGGCCATCGCGATGGCCCGCGAGGGCGGCATCGGAATCATCCACAAGAACATGCCGATCGATGCGCACGTCGCGCAGGTCGACCGCGTGAAGCGCTCGGAGAGCGGGATGATTCTGGATCCGATTACTCTCGGTCCCGATGGGACACTACGGGAGGCGACGTCGTTGATGCGCGAGTTCTCGATCAGCGGCGTGCCGGTAGTCGATGCGGACGACCGCCTCGTCGGGATCATCACGAACCGGGACCTCGTGTTCGAGACTGACCTAGACCGGCTCGTGTCGGATGTGATGGTGAGCGATGGCCTCGTAACCGCCCCGGTCGGCACCTCCCTCGAGGGGGCTGAAGAGATTCTCCGGCGCCACAAGATCGAAAAACTTCCGGTGGTGGATGACGACGGAATCCTGCGCGGACTCATTACCGTCAAGGACATTTTCAAGCGCCGCTCGCATCCGAACGCCTCCAAGGATGAGCATGGACGCCTGCTCGTGGGCGGTGCGGTCGGAGCTTCGTCGGTCGAATTCGACCGCGCCAGGGAGCTCGTGGCGGCCGGTTGCGACGTGATCGTCGTCGATACGGCGCACGGCCACTCGGACGGCGTCCTGAAGGCCGTCGAGAGAATTCGCAACGAATTCCCGGACGTGCAACTGGTGGCCGGAAACATCGCTTCCACCGACGGCGCGAATGCGCTCGCCGAACGCGGTGTCGATGCGGTAAAAGTCGGAGTGGGCCCCGGGTCGATCTGCACGACTCGTGTCGTCACGGGTGTCGGAGTTCCGCAGATCACGGCGATCATCGATGCGGTCGCCGGGGCGGGGGATACGCCAGTGATCTCGGATGGGGGGATCAAGCACTCCGGCGATATCGCCAAGGCGCTCGCTGCCGGCGCCGGCTCCTGCATGCTGGGCTCAATGCTGGCCGGCACGGAAGAGAGCCCCGGTGACGCGTTCCTGCTCGAGGGCCGACGTTTCAAGGTCATCCGGGGTATGGGGTCCTTGTCGGCGATGGAAGAGGGATCGGCAGACCGCTATTTTCAGGACGCCGTCGCTCCGCGCAAGCTGGTTCCCGAGGGAATTGAAGGACGAGTGCCGTATAAGGGGCCGGTCGGCGACACGCTGTACCAGCTGATCGGCGGCCTGCGAAGCGGCATGGGTTACTGCGGCGCGGGAACCGTAAACGCCCTGAAAAACGATACCGAGTTTGTAAAGATCACCTCCGGTGGACTTCGGGAATCGCATCCGCACGACGTGGTGATTACCCGGGAAGCGCCGAATTACAGGCTCTGAGGTCCCGGACTGAGAAGGCTCGCACGCTTCTTGAACTGCACCCGAATGAAAACCGTGTGCAGGAGCCCGTGAGTGAATGATTTTCATGGGTGATGAATCCAGGGAAGGGAGAGGATGCGAAGGAACCGGATGAGCCGACTATCGCTGATATTCGCGGCCTGCCTGCCGCTGGTCGCCGCCTGCACGGGGAGACCAGCACCGGTAACGACGCCCCAGCTGGTGGAGAGTCCGATCGCTGGCGAGGCGGAGGCGGACGAGGTCGTCGCGGCGGAACCGATGGACGTCGCGGCGG
>CBDUXS010000020.1:0-12222 GCA_965371255.1 uncultured bacterium | reverse complement strand
GACGCGACGTCGGTATCGGCCGTGCCCGGCGGCTTGTCGAGAAGCTCGTAAAACCGGGACGGCCGGCGGCGCTCGGCCGCTTCGGCGTCCTCATACAGGCGGAACACTCCGCCGAGGGGACGCGTCGAGTCGGGAACGACGACGATTGACGCCTGCCACGGCTGGCCGAAATAGCGCTCGTTGGCGTGTTCATCCGATTCACTGAGCGTAAGGCCGAGCAAGTGGTGGCTGTGGTACCAGCCCAGCAACACGCCGGCGTGTTCGGCAAACTCGGACCTCGCTTCGGCCCACGCACGGATCAGACAAGCCCCGGCCGCTTCCTCGGTGAGGATTTCGCCGGCAGCGATGGCCGTGTCCACCACGGAATAATGCACGCCGGTAGCCGGACATCGGCACGGGTAGCCGAGCAGGAAGCCGAAATGCGGATCCTCATCTGTGCCCGAAACGTGATCGTTGACGCCCACGATGACGCTTCGCTGAATGAACAATTCATACGGCCCACTGCCCTCCGGACGGAGATCGAACTCCGATCCGGACGAGCCTCGTGGGGACCAGAGAACGGCGCGCCCGGTCGGGAGTTTCCGGCGGCGGTGCGACGGACCCCTGGATCCGGACGGACCGTCGCGGCCCCAACCCGCGTCTTTCAGCGAAACCCCGGAGCGCGCCAACGGGCTCAGCGCAGTGCGATCAGATCGAGAATCGGTAGGCCCATCAGAGCGGACCGACCGGTCCGCACCCTGGCCACGATCTCGACGGTTTGCAGTGCCACCAGCTCTTGCACGGCCGGAAGCAACTCGGGCGGCACGGCGACGTACAGAATGCCACCCGAAGCGCCCGGCGGGCGGGCGAGAAAATACGACTCTCCTTCGTAGAAATCCGTGCGCACGGCTTCCGCTTGTTTGAGCGCCACGTACTGCACGGTCCATTCGACGCGTCGGCCACGGAATTGCTGCGGGTTCGCCTTCAGGGCATCCAGCGTCAATGCATCCCCCGTGGCGGAGTCCGGGGGCAGAGTGGACGGTTCCCAGACCCATCCTTCGATCCGGACTCGCGACCAACCACCCTGCCGCGCAAGAACCGTCAGATCCGTTCCTGCCTGTAACACGGCGGCCGTGTCGCCTTCGGGATACACGAGTAGTCCAACCGCGTCGGATCCGACGACCAGCCGGTCGCTCAGAGGTGGCGGCGGGCTGGGTGGTGAATCGGCATTGTCGGCTACGTTCGCACCCTGCGCCGCCTGGCCCTCGATCGGGACCGTTGATTCCGACCAGATCCATGCCTCGCGACCGACCCGCATCCACCCGCCTCGCGCCTCCAGGCTGTCGAGAAGCATGCCACGCATCAGGATCGCCACACGCCGGGCGCTCCCCTCGGGCTGTTCGCGCAGGTTCTCTCCCTCCGGCTTGCTGACGACGAAATCAAAACCGTCCCGGTCCGTACTGTCTACGGACTCATTCCAGATCCAGCCCTCGATCGTCCCGAGAATCCACCGGCCCCGGCTCTCGGTCACCCGAACGGAAGTGCCCATGAGCAGTGTCGCGAGGCGGTTGCCGGTCGAGGCACGGGGTTCCTTGCGGAAGTTTTCCTCCGGCACGACGACCCGAACGGACTGGGCTTGAGCCGAGCCGGCGGAGGCGAGAATACACGCCACGATTATGGATACGAGTCTGAAACCCGTAGACGTCATGCGATCTGGTATAGGCGAGGCGGCCTGTCTACATTGGCTCGAACGCGCGGGCCGAAAACTACGGCGGCGCGGTGGTCCCGCGGCCTGAATGCGGGACCTCGTTTCATCGAGTCGAGTATAGACGGCGCGTGGAACGAGTGTCAACAAACCGTAACCAGGGAATTTGACGTTGAAATCACCCCCTCCATCGGTGAGGCTCGTCCTCGCCGTTCTTTTTCTAACAGGCCTGTCGGTGCCCGGGTATTCCGCCGCCCAGGAACGGATCGATACCTCGTACGACTGGATCGAGCATGGCCGTCGCGTGACGGTGTTCGGCGGCAATATTTCCGCAGGCAGGGGAGACCTGGAAATCGGGCCCGGATCTACGTCCGTGTTCGGGGCGCGATTCCGTACACGGGTCAGCAGCCCGTTGTCGCTGGAAATCGGATTCGGACTGGGCACCTCGGAACGATTCGTCATCGATCCGCGACTCGATACGGGCCCCGCTCCCGTAGACACGGTAGACGCCAGCTGGGTGCTGATCGAAGGCGGATTTCAGATTGCTCTGACCGGTTCCAGGACGCTGCATCAACTGCAGCCATATGTCGTGCTGACCGGCGGGGTTCTCAAGGGCCGGGGCGAAGTCGTATCGGATTCCATGCGATCCGTCGAGGACATCCCGTTCCAGTACAGGATCGGCACGGCTTCGGTATTCACGGCAGGGTTCGGCCTCGAATGGATCCCCACACCCCAGATCGGTCTGGGCGTGGAGATCCGCGACCACCTGTGGCGGCTCAAGTCGCCGGACGGGTTTTTTGACCTCCTGGTGCTGCAGAAAATCGAAGAACTCGACCTTGAAGCCCCACGTGAGTCGGAATGGACACACAACATCGAGTTCTCCGCCGCGCTCTCTTACTACTTCTGAGGACGCAGCATCGGAGCCCCACTTGCATCCGAGGTCGAGGTCGAGTTTCGCTGCGGCGAGCACCTCGTGACCCGGTGGCTGTGCACGCCGGAGCACCTTGACGACCTGGCGGCCGGCTGGCTGTTGGCCGAGGGACGGATCGGTCCCGAAGAACCGATAGACTTCGTCGCTATTGAAGTGGACGGAACCGTGGTCCGGATCGAACATCGCGAACTGCGGACGGCCGATGATGCCGCCGCCATCGAACACACATCCTCGCGTGCGCAGGCCGAAGTCGTCGTCCGCCTTGCCGGCTCCGGCCAACTGCGAACCCAGTTCGCCGAGATGTTCGACCGCGGAGAGCTGAGGGAGCAGACCGGAGGAGTCCACACCGGGGCGCTGGTCATCGACGGGCAGGTGCGAACGGTTCGTGACGACGTAAGCCGGCACTGCCTGGTGGACAAACTGATCGGCGCCGGCCGGCATGAGGGCCTCCGCCCGCAGGATTGCCAGATGATCCTGACGAGCCGGATTTCCGGCGTGATCGCGGCAAAACTGGCCCGGGCCGGCATTCCTGTAGTGGCGACGATGTCCATTCCGACCACGCTCGCGGCATCGATCGCGAGCCGGGCTGGCGTCACGATCATCGGAAGAGCCCGCAGCGCGAACCCGCACGTGTATCGGCCCGGAGCCTGAGTTGGTGGCGCCCGACCGGATTCTCGGCGTACTCCTGGCCGGGGGTAGAAATCGCCGATACGGGTCCCACAAGGCCCTGGAAACAGTCGGCGGGATCCCGTTGATCGACCGTGGTCTCGGTGCCCTGGATGAAGTGTGTCCCGAAGTCGTCATCGTGGCGAACGAGCCCGATATGTACGAGCATACGGGACGGTCGATCCGTCCGGACACGCGCCCGGGTACGGGAGTTCTGGGCGGGATACTCACGGCCCTGCAGTGGGCGGCCGAGGGCGGACACGATGGAGCCCTCGTCCTCGCGTGCGATATGCCGTTCGTTCCTCCGCGGCTGCTTTCCGAATTGATTCGGCGAAGCGGACGCGACGGAGTCTCGATCGCCGAAAGCGCGAGTCCGCGGGGAATGGAGCCTCTATGCGCGGTCTACGGTGTCGAATGCGTGCCGAGCATCGAGTGTGCGCTGGACCGGGGCGAACGTGCCGTTGTATCGTTTTTTCCCGACGTGGCGGTTTTCCGCCTCGAACGAACAGCCGTGGAGGAATTCGGCAAACTGGAGACGATGTTCTTCAACATGAACCGTCCCGACGAGCGGAAACTGGCGGAAGAACTCGCTCGCTCATCGGGAGAAGATTCTCGGAGCTCAGAGTGAACCTGTCTGTTGGACCGGCGGCGCCGCAGCGTGTGACTCGCTATCTGGTCCTGGCGCTGGCGCCCGTTCTGGCCAGTCCGGCCATCCTGCTGGGACAGAATCCCGAGCCAACCGTCAAATCCGCCGCAGAAGCCAGGATTTCGTCGGAGATCAAGTCACCGGAGGATCTCGCCAGGCGCATCGACCGGATTCTCGAGGATCCGGCTCTCACGCGAGCACACATCGGTCTCACCGTGCAGGTCGCCGAGACGGGCGAGGTTCTCTACGAGCGAAATGGCGAGAAGCGCTTCACGCCTGCCAGCAATGCGAAGCTGGTCACCGGCGCCGTCGCCCTGACCGTGCTGGGCCCGAATTATCGCTGGAAGACGCGCCTCGTCGCGGACGGTCCGATCGAAGACGGCACCCTGGACGGCAATTTGTGGATCGTCGGCTCGGGTGACCCGGCGCTCAAGCGGGACGTACTCCGGGCCTGGATCAAACATCTCCTGCTGGCGGGCATCCACCACATCCGGGGTGACGTGATCGGGGACGACCGGCTATTCACGGAGCCGCAGTGGGGCGAGGGCTGGATGTGGGACGACTTGTATGCGGGCTGGTCGGCCGGCGTCAGCGGTCTGCAGCTCGCGCCGAATACGGTCAGCGCAGCCGTCGTGCCCGGTGCCGACCTGGGAGACTTCACGCAGCTCGTGCTCCGCGCGGAAGGGCCCGAACTGCCGATCCGGAACCGTGTGCTCACCGGTGCGCCGGGGTCCGAGGTCCGACTCCAGTTCGTTCCGCCGGCCGACGGTGGCGACGTGGAACTCCGGGGCTGGGTGCCGCTCGGCCCCGATTCCGTCCGGCTCTACCTCGCCACGCCGCATCCCACGCTCTACTTGCTCGACTGGATGCACCTTCTACTCGACGGCGCAGAGATCCAGGTCGACGGAGAGTTCCGTCGGGCTGTCGGTGATGAGGTCGCCGACTGCGAATCCTGGAGCTACTCATCGCTGTCCAATCCGTTCTCGCAAGTGCTCGGCGAAATGCTGAAGCCGAGCGACAACCAGATGGCGGAGACGATCCTGCGTACGATCGGCATCGAGGAAGGAAACGCCGGATCGCCCTCGGAGGGGCTCGCCGTGGTGGAGTCCACGCTGGCGGACTGGGGAATCGAATCCGGCGCGATCGACCTTGCCGACGGCTCGGGCCTGTCTCGGTACAACGAAGTGACGCCGAACGGGATCGCGCGGATGTTGCGTGCCGTCTGGCGTCACCCGGACTTCAAGGCCTTCTACCACGCACTGCCGGTCGCGGGCGTGGACGGCACCATGCGTAAACGGCTCCTCGCGACACCCTCGTTCGATAACGTGCGCGCCAAGACCGGTTCCATGTCGAGCGTCCGGGCGTTGTCCGGATATCTGATCGACGGAAGCGGAGAGACTCTGCTGTTCAGCCTGCTGCTGAACGGGTACGACGCGCCGGGGTCCGTGGCTGTCGCGCTCGAGGATCTACTCGTCGAACAGATTTCCCTGTACCGGCGGCCCATCGAACCGGGATGGCCGGAATGGCGCTCGGCCCCGTGACCGAACCCTCTCCGGACTGGCTGGACGGAGACGAAGCGCTGACCCGCATCCTCGAACTCTGCCCGGACCTGCCTGAGGAGACCCTTCATCTCGTTGCGGACGCCCGGGACCTCGGCCCGGACCGGGCACTGGCATCCGACATCGAGGCCCTCGTTGACCACCCGCCGTGGGACAACAGCGCGATGGACGGATTCGCCGTGCACGCTTCGGACGTACGCGACGCCAGTCTCGAGGCCCCGGTAGTGCTTCCGGTTACGGAAGAGATTCCCGCCGGCTCGTTCCCGACCGCCCCCCTGGCTCGGGGCACGGCCGTGCGGGTGATGACCGGTGCCCCGGTACCGGCCGGCAGTACCGGGGTGATCCGTATCGAACACACCGACGGGGGCTGCGAAGGATCCGTCCGGATCGACCAGGCGAGCGACGCGGAGCGCAACATCCGCCGGCAAGGCGAAGATCTGGTGCGGGGCGACGTTTTCGTGACAGCCGGCGCGGCGGTCACGCCGGCGGTCGTCGGCTGTCTCGCCATGCAGGGCATCGCGAGCGTGACCGTACGTCGCCGTCCGCGAATCGCGGTGCTGGCAAATGGTGACGAACTCGCAGACTTCGATGGAATCGCGGATGTCCGGGCCGGCCGCAAGATCATGAACTCCAATAGCCATGCGCTCGCGGCGCAGCTCCGGGAGGCCGGCGCAGAGCCCGTGGACCTGGGTATCGCCGCGGACACGGCGGCTTCGGTTCGTGAAGCGCTTGGCCGCGCAACCGACTGTGACGGCGTGATTTCCACGGCCGGAGTCAGCGTCGGCGACCACGACCAGGTGAAGCGGGCGCTGGATGAGTCGGGATTCCAACGCGCGTTCTGGCGTGTCAGGATTCGACCGGGAAGTCCGATGACGTTTGGAACGCTGGGAGGACGGCCGTTCTGGGGCCTGCCCGGCAATCCGGTGAGTGCCCTGGTCACGTTCGAAGTGTTCCTGCGGCCGGCGCTCCGCAAGATGGCCGGCCACGCGTTGCTGCACCGACCGCGGATCCGTGCGTTGGCCGCAAGGGACATCCGCTCACCGGAGGACCTGACCCATTACTTCCGCGTGCGGTTGTCGCGACGGGCCGACGGCGCAATCGAGGCGGAGCTCACCGGTCCACAGGGATCCGGAATCCTCACGTCGATGGTGCAGGCACACGGGCTCGCCGTCGTTCCGGTGGGAGTCACGACGATTCCCGCCGGGGCATTCGTGGAAGTCATCCCGCTCGCCGGCTTCGCCTGTTGAACCGGGACGCCGGCACGGAAACGCTGTTGCTCGTGGGCACGCGCAGGGGCCTGTTCAGGTTCCGCTCGAATGCGGACCGGAGTTCGTGGCGTTGCGACGACCTCCACATGGCCGGACACGAAATTTATCACGCGACGGTTCATCCGCGAACCGGAGTGGGGTATGCGGCCGCCCGGCACCCCGTCTGGGGAACACACATCTACCGCTCCCAGGACTTCGGTGAGACCTGGACGCCGTGCGAGGAACGGCCCGTGTTTCCGGCTGAGCTGGACCGCGATGTGAAAGCCGTGTGGTACGTTGCATCGGCCGCGTCGCCGGACGGCGGTGACCGCGTTTATGCGGGCGTCGAACCTGCGGGATTGTTTCATAGCGATGACAACGGGGCGACGTGGGTATGGAACGCCGAATTGGACGCCCACCCGACCCGGAGCGCCTGGCAACCCGCCAAGGGCGGAATGGCGCTGCATTCGATCCAGATAGACTCCGCGGAGCCGGACAACGTGTTCGTCGCCCTCTCGGCCGGCGGATGCTATCGGACGAGAGACGGTGGGCGAAGCTGGAGTGCCATCAATCGGGGGGTGCGCGCCGACTTTCTCCCTGACCCTCTACCGGAAGCGGGCCAGTGCGTGCATAGCCTGCGGCTCCACCCGGCGGATCCCGCACGACTCTACCAGCAAAACCATTGCGGCACCTACCGCTCGGACGACGGGGGCGATTCCTGGGTCGAGATCAGCGCCGGGCTGCCGAGCGATTTCGGTTACGTGATCGGACTCGATCCCGCCGACACCGAGCGTTGCTGGGTGATTCCGGAGGAAAGCAGCCATCTCCGCAGCGTGTGCGACCGACGGCTGAGAGTGTTCGAGACGCGGGACGGCGGAACGAGTTGGACGCCGCGCGTGGGGGGACTTCCTCAGGAACAGGCCTGGGTCACGGTGATGCGGGAGGCGCTGGCGACTGACGGCGCCGATCCCTGCGGGGTCTACTTCGGCACCGCCACTGGCCACCTGTTCGCGAGCTGCGACGGCCGTGACTGGACGGCTCTGGCCCGACACCTGCCGAAGATCCTCTCGGTCGAGGCGTGCCGGACCGGCGCAGTCCTCTAGTTCCCGGCCGCCCATTCGAGCGCAACCGCTCCGCTCGCATAGCCGCCACCGACGGCCGTCAGCACGATCCGTGACCGGCCGGGAAGATCCCCGTGCTTCCCGCGGATCAGCCGGTCGAGCGTGATCGGAACCGTCGACGCCGACACGTTCCCAATGTCCTCGATCGCGTGAATGACGCGGCCGTTCTTCAGCTTCAACGCCCGCTCCAGGGCGACCGTGATCCGCCCGTTCGCCTGATGCGGAACCACGAAATCCACGTCGTCCCAGGTGATGTTGGTAGACGCCAGGGCGTTCGTCCCGGCTTCACGCATCGTCTTCACGGCGTGGCGGAGGACATTGGCCCCACCCGCCATGCTGAGCTTGTGCGTCGACTCGCCGTTCGACTCATGCCCCAGACCGATCAGGTTGAGGTGATCGGGCGAGTATTCGGCCCCAAGAAACGGTGCTGCCAGCACACGTCCCGGCCCCGGATTCGACGTGAGCACGACCGCCCCGGCTCCGTCGCCGAACAGGACCGCCGTCTTCGGATCGGTGAAGTCGCTGATCCTGGTGAGCGCGTCACCGGACACGACGAGAACGGCATCGGCCTCTCCCGTCGTGACGTGCATGTATCCGACACTCAACGCATGGATAAATCCCGCGCACGCCGCATTCAGCACGAAACCCGGAAGCGCGGGAGCTCCGATCCGATCGGCCACCGTTGCCGCCGTGTTCGGAACGATCTCGTGGGCCGTCAGGTTCGCCACGACCAGGAAATCCAGCGCATCGGATTCGATCCCGGCGTGCTCGAGCGCCCGGCGGGACGCTTCGGCGCACAAATCCTCTGATGTGACGCTGTTGTCTTTCGGGATCACTCGCCGGCGGGTGATGCCGGTGAGTTGTCGGACCCACCGATCGAACACCTCCGGATCGGACAGGCTCTCGGCGGCATCGGGGTCCACATCGCGCAACGAACTTCTCGCGCGTTCGGAGTCGAAGCTCTCGCGGATCCCCGGCACATCGAACAGTTCGATGTTGTCTACCACGAGATCGGGCACGTAATGGCCGGTCCCGCTGAGGTACACGGGCCGCAAAGATCCGCTCAAGTTGACTTCCTGCCGCTGGTTGGAAGCTGCGTCGGTTTCAGGCCGACGGAACGCCAGACTGGTAAATATACGCCCGAGTACCGCCGGGCTCAATTCCAGCTCGCCGCGGAGGAAAGATTGTGTTGGCTCGGCTGGCTCAGTTCAGCCCCGGTTGCGCGGCTGAGCCCGTGGTCGGTTGCGCGGCTGAGCCCGCGGCCGGTCCCGCGACCTGTCCCTCGGCTGAGCCCGTGGCCGGTCCCGATTCGGCGCCGCCCGGGGTCTGGCGCGGTTCGGGACGTTTCTGGCACCCGCCCGCGAAGCACCGGCGATCGACTGGAGGGCATCCCTCGGCGATTCGCCCTGGCGCACCCGGCGACGTACCGCCGCCGACAGCGCGAAGAGGCGTTCCCCGTGAACACCACGGTTCAGGGCCGCCTGCACGGCCCGAACCGCCTGATCAGTCGGCACACCGGCATCGTGCAGTTCACTGATCACCCGCAGGCCCACTACGGCGTGACGCGGATCCCTGTTCGCAGCCGCAAAGGCTCGGATCCGGTTCGGCGGCACGCCACGCTCCGCCGCTTGGGCCGCCGCATCCAGAACTTCCGGTTGAGCGCGAGGTCCGAGCGTTTTCCGCGCCGAGACCAGCCGACGCGCGTAGTCCTCGATCGCACGCTCCAGCCGGGGTCCTCGCACGCCCTTGGACACACCTTCCATCACCTTCTGGCGGATGAGTTGCGGTGGTACCCCGTTTTGCTGGGCGCGCCTGGCGATTTGCGTGAGCCGCTCGATCGTCCCCTGCGACAGCCGGTCCTGCAGCTGCTCGGAATCAACCGCCGGCCGATCGCGATTTTGCGCATACGCCGGCGTGCCCACCCCGATCAGGAGAGCCACACCAACGATGATCGAACACCACCCGAACCTGTTCATCTCGCTATTCAAGTCTCACGTTTCGCTGATCGGCGTCACGGCCAGCACGGAGTTCCGCTGGCCGAACCCGTCATCCGTATAGCTTATCGCGTTTGGGTCGGGACGCCATTCCGAACCGTCGATCACGAACATGTATTCGTGCACACCGGGCTCCAGGGCCACGCGGGCCGACCACAGTCCATCGCCGTCCGGATCATCGAGGTGAATCGAAGGATCCCACTCGTTGAAGTCACCGGCCAGCGCCACGGTGCGAGCCTCGGGCGCAGAGATGATGAACTGCACATACACGCGGCTGTCCGGCGCATCCACCCCGGGCTGACGCACGGCAAGTTGTGTCACCGACCACGCGACGAGCACGATCGCCGCCGCCGCCGCGAGCGGAGAAACACGCATGGGCCGAGGTCTGAGCACCCAGCTCACCCATGCCGTGGCACGCGTTCCGAGACCGCGCGCCGCGTCTTCGCGGATCGCCTCCATGACCCGAGCCGTCGCCCCGAGGGGCGCCCCCGAGATTCCTCCCGTACGGGCGTCGGCGAGCAGCTCCGACCAGGCAGCGGCCTCGTCCTTCAGCTTGTCCGGCAGCGTCTCGAACTCGACGTCTCCATCGAGCCAGGCCTGCAGGCGCGGATCCATCGTCATTGTGGTACCTCCAACAGAGTTCTCTGCAATTCTTCCCGAGCCCGGTGCACCCGCATCTTCAGCGCGGATACCCGCACACCGAGCTGATCCGCCATGTCCTCGTACGACCATCCTTCCAGGTGCTTCAGCAGGAACGCCTCGCGTTGGTCCGGAGACAGGCGGGCCAGGGCATCCGCCAATCGTCGACGCTGGTCCAGCCGAATGGCCGTGTCGGCGTCGTCCTCGGCGCTCTCGAGCTCAGGCACCGACTCCAGCGGAACGTGACCGCGGCGCCGCGCCTTGACCGCATCCTTGCATGCGTTGGCGCCGATCCGGAACACCCAGGCACCGAACCGCTCCGGATCGCGGCATTTTCGCAGGTTGCGGAACGCCTTGATCCATGCTGCCTGTACCACGTCTTCGGCATCGTCAGCCTGCCCCAGCATACGCTCCGCGTGACGGTACAACAGGTCGTTGTACCGGTCGACAAGCACGGAGAACGCAGCATCGGATCCGGCGATCGCCCGGGCGACCAGCGCCGCATCCGACTCCGGTTCTTCGCCCACATCAGACCGCGAATTGACATCGCGACGATCCATGCGCCTCCCGAGGGATGTTCCATAGCTGTCCATAAGACGACGGACACGGGTAAACGGTCACACCCGGACCGCGCCGTTGGCAAGTGCTTGACGGACATATCGGCGAGGGGCGAATGTGGCCCCATGCGCACGATCTTCGATCTTCCCACACCCGCCCTGCTGCTGGACCTCGACGTTCTCGAACGAAACCTTCAGGGAATGCAAGCCCGGGCAACGGATTTGTCGGTTGCGCTCCGCCCTCATGTCAAGACCCATAAGTGCGTGGAAATCGGCATGGCTCAGCGGGCGCTCGGCGGTTCGGGCATCACCGTTTCGACCCTGCATGAAGCCCGCGTATTCGCCGATCACGGCTTCGACGATATCACGTGGGCATTTCCGTTGGCCCCCGATCGGGCGGGCGAAGCGGCGGATCTGGGCAGCCGGGTGCGGCTGGGAGTCGTCGTTGATAGCGAGCCACCCGTCAACGCCCTGGTGGCGGCCGACGCGGCAGTCCGCGTGTGGATGAAGATCGACTGCGGGTACGGGCGGGCGGGCCTCGGCCCGAAAGCCGATGCGCTGGTCTCGCTGGCAACCGGAATCGAGCGTGCGGGCAATCTCGAATTTGCGGGCATCCTGTCCCATTCCGGAAACGCCTATCACGCGCGCTCCCCGTTCGACGCCCGGCGAATCGGCGAACTGGAACGCAGTCGGATGGTTGAGGCGGCGAACCGGCTCACCGACCACGGGTTACGAGTGCCCGCCGTGAGCACGGGTTCGACCCCGACGATGGCCCACGTGGCGAGCCTGGAGGGAGTCACCGAAGTCAGGCCCGGAAACTATGCCCTGTACGATGCCACTCAGGTCGCGCTGGGCGCCTGCTCACCCGCGGACGCCGCCGCCACGGTGCTGGCTACGGTCGTGTCATCGAGCGAGCCCGGGAAACGCTCCGTGATCGATGCCGGAGCGCTGGCATTATCGCTGGACCCGGGGCCGGCTCACGTATCGACGACCTCCTACGGCCGTCTGTACGAGGACTACGGGCGCGGCGCACTCCGGCATAATGCACGAATCACTTCGTTGAGTCAGGAGCACGGCATCGTGAACCGCACAATGGCAATCGGCGAGCGCGTGCGGATCCTGCCGAACCATTCCTGCCTCACCGTAGCCTGTTTTGATGTGTTCCATGTCGTTCAAGG
>CBDUXS010000019.1:0-12457 GCA_965371255.1 uncultured bacterium | reverse complement strand
GATTCGACGGTTGAGGGTCGTTCCAACCCTGTGCGCGGTCCCGGTGTCAAACTACATTGGGATGCCGTGGGGAGGAGGTGCGGTGGCAATCCGGGCTCTTGCGAGACCCGGAACTGAGGAGCGTACTCATGGCAAAAATTCGACTGCGGCAAGCACAGGCTCCCGTTGAGAAGATCTCACGGTCCGAGCTCAGGGAATTCGATGATGCGGCGCTCGTGGCGGCGTATCTGACCGGAACCCGTCTGGCGTTTCAAGAACTCGCCGAGCGGTACCATACCCGTCTGCTGAACTTCATCTATCGGACGATCGGTGATCGCGATCGTGCGGAAGATCTCGTGCAGGAGACATTCGTCCGGGTTTACCGGCATCTGCACAGGTTTGATCCGACGAAGAAATTCTCCACCTGGATATATACGATCGCCAGCAACCTGGCCAAGAACGAATTACGCAATCGGTCGCGTAATCCGATGGTTCTGTTCCAGGCAATCAAGAAGAACTGGGAGGCCGACCATCGGCCGCTGCAGTGGGAGGACTCGACATACTCGCCGGACGACCTGTTTCGCAAGCGCCATCTTCGCGAGCAGGTAGAGAAGGCTGTTGCGGAGCTTCCCGAGCATCATCGCGTCGTGTTCGTGCTCCGCGAGATGGAAGGCAAGACGTACGACGAGATCTCCGAGATCACCGGCGTCACGCTCGGAACGGTGAAGTCGCGGCTGAATCGGGCGCGGAACAGATTCGCCCAGATCATCGGCCCGATGCTCGAATAATCGGCCTGTCGGACTTCGGCAGCGGTTGTACGGAAATGGCGGCCCACCCGGGCCGCCATTTTTCCGTTTGGGACGTCGGGATCAAGGCGGAACTCGGATGTTCGGCGGGCGTACTACGAATTCGCGATAGGATCCGGTGCGAAGTACGGAAGGCGCCGGGCGCCAATCGAAACACGAGAAGCGAAGCAGAGATCGATGCAGTGTACCTCATTCATCGACGAGTACACCGAATACCGGGACGGGCAGATATGCCCTGACCGCGAGGCGGAATTTCGGGAGCATGCTCACGTCTGCCCGGGCTGCGGGCGGTACGATCGCGTCATGCGCGGTGGTCTCGAACTTCTCTCCGATCTCCCTCGTCCGAAATCTTCCGACGACTTCATGACCCGCCTGCAGCACCGGCTGTACAATCTGGATCAGGGCGTCATCGACAAGAACTCCCGTACGCTGGTCGGCAGCGCAGCGCTGATCGGCGTGGCGACCGTCGGAGTGCTGGCGCTATTCTGGCTGCCGTTTGCGGCCAGTGTGCCGGTCGAATGGGAACTCGCTCCGGTTGCCGCGGAAAAGCCATCCGAACAGCTTGTGTTCGAAAGGCAGAATACGCCGTCACTCCTCAGCCCCGGTCCCTTCGTGGTGCCCGCGAGTCTGCTGGACGAGCGGACACCTGAATCGTTCCTGGACGGCGAGCGCGAATGGCTTCCACGCAAACAGTCGGGTCCGGCAGCTTTTCTCATGGCGGACTTGCGCTAAACCTCACAAACACCGAACGGCTGTTGTGAGCCTGGCAGCGGATCAGCAGTTGTCCCGCATCATCGCAAGCGGTGATCTCGCAGGCGCGTTTTTTTTCCATGGTGAGGCGTCCCGCTTGCGTGACGAAGCGGCACGACGGCTTGCCGATGCGGCGCTGGACCCGGCGACGCGCGACTTCAACTTCGATGTTTACCGCGGTGGAGACGTCACTCCGGAGGCGATCGCTTCCGCCCTCGCCATGCCGCCTGTCATGGCCCCTCGCCGCGTGGTCCTGTTGTACGACGCCGAGCGTCTGCCGCCGAAGGCGTGCGCGGCGGTCGAATCGGTCCTGACGAAGCTGCCTGACGACATCACGTTCGTCGTCACTGCGACCATCCCGGACCGATCGAAGAAGGCGTTCTATCGGCGCCTGAAAGACGGATCGACATCGCTGGAGTGGAAAGCTCCGCGAGACGGGGAGATCCCGGGTTGGTTGCTCGAGCGGGCGCGGGACCAATTCGGCGTGACGCTCGACCCCGACGCCGCACAGGTCCTGGCCGGGGCCGTCGGGGCCGATCTCGGGGTGCTGGACGCCGAACTCGAAAAGCTTGCCGGCGCAGCGGAGAATGGGAAAATCGGCGCGGATCTGGTTCGCGCTCTGGTTCCCATCGTCAGAGAAGTTAATCGCTGGCAGTGGATTGACGACGTAGCATCGCGCAATTATACGAAGGCCCGCCGGGAAATTCCCTCCTTGCTCGCCGCGCAGGGAGAGACTGCGGTTGGACTGCTCATCGCCCTCATAGAACACCACCTGCTGCTCGGAATAGCCGTCGAAGGAGGCGCAGGCCTCGTGGGCCGAACGCTGGACCGGGTCGGCAAGCCTTATTTGAAGTTCAAGAGCCGGTCATTCGGAGGGCAGGCGAGCGGTTGGACGACGCGCGAGATCGACGACGCGCTGCGACGGATGCTCAGCGCTGATCATCGCGCCAAGACGGGAGCCTCGGATCGGGCGTGCCTGGAAGAGTTGCTGCTCGGTCTCGAAGCGGACGTTCGCAGGAGAAACGGCGGATGAGTCTTAACCCGCCGACACGAACTTACAGGATGTGCATGGCGGTCACGCTGCTTCTCGGTCTGGCCGGAGGGCTACGCGCTCAGACAGCCGGCCTCGACGCCATCGAGGCGACGGCGGATCTCGGGGACGCGGTGCGGGCCCGCGAACAGTTGGAGGCATGGCTGGACGCCCACGAGTTGGATGCATCCAGGGACGCGCGCACCCGCGCACACTACTTACGCGGCCGGTTGATGAGTGATGCGGATTCAGCCGAGGTGGAATATCTGCGCGCCGCGATCGACGGCGTCGGTCCGTTCGCATCGCGGGCACGATTGCGCCTCGGTCAGTTGCATCTGGCCAGGGGTGATCTCCGGCGGGCGGCACAGCACCTGGCGCAGCTTCGCTCGGACGATCCGAGTGGCGCCCTTGTACCGGTCTCGTGGGTATGGACCGCTCGCGTGGCCGAGTCGATCGGCGACGCCTCGGCCGCCTGCGATGCCTGGGCCCGCGCCCGGATGTCGCTGGACATGGCGGATCCGGCTCGGTTCGAGGCCGAGCAGAGTCGGTCGCGCTGTGAAGAGCCCGCACGGCAACCTGGCGAGGTCGTCACGTATACGGTCCAACTCGGTGCGTTCGGAACGGAAGAGGCGGCCCTCCGCCTGCGCGATGGCGCGGCCAACATCGGCGTCGCCGTGCGGGTCGAGCCCCCCTCCGGCGGCGTGCGCGTCTACCGGGTTCGTGCAGGCCGATTCGGCACACGCGAGACAGCGGACATGCTGGTTCGCCGATTCCATGGCGAGGGCTTCGACGCCATCGTCGTGCCGGAGGAACCGTGAGCCAGACCGCTACGCATACACCGCTGATCCAGCAGTACCTCGACGTCAAGGCGCAGCATCCCGACGCGATCCTGTTTTTCCGGGTCGGCGACTTTTACGAGATGTTTTTTGACGATGCCCGGGAAGGCAGCCGCTTGCTTGGGATTACGCTGACGTCTCGCAACAATGGCGGTTCCGACGTACCCCTCGCCGGCGTGCCGGTGAAGGCACTTGCCGAGTACCTGCCGAAGCTGGTGCGCGAAGGTCGGCGGGTGGCGATCTGTGAACAGGTCGAAGATGCCTCCCAGGCCGAGGGTCTGGTACGGCGCGAGGTGACGGAAATCGTAACGCCCGGCGCTACGCTGGAGGACAGTCTTCTATCTGCCGGCCGCAACAATTTTCTCGCGGCGATCGGTGAACCCAACTCGGCTGACATATGCGCTCTGGCCACGGTCGATTTATCGACCGGAGAGGCGGATTTGTGGGAGTGTCCGGCCGCCGCGCTGGTGGACGAGTTGAGTCGGATCGGTCCTTCGGAAATCCTGGTGGCGGCCGGCCGGCCGTACCCCGACGGCGCATGGCTCGTCACTACTCGAGAGGCGTGGAGGTTCTTGCCGGACGTGGGCGTCGAGACGATCCGCCGAGTGTATGGGGTCGCGGGCGTCGAGGGATTCGGGCTCCAGCCCGGGCCCGATGATCACCTGATCGGCGCGGCGGGCGCGGTGCTCACATATCTGGAAGAGGTTCGACCGTCAGGCGTCCCGCACCTGCACGCGCCCGTCGTTCACCGCCAGGGTGGACATCTTTATCTCGACGAGATGACGCGGCGCAACCTGGAACTGGTGGATCCGATCCGGGCCGACGAAGGCGGCACACTGCTCTCGGTACTCGACCGAACGCTGACGGCGATGGGACGCCGGGCGATGCGCCGTCGCCTGCTGCGCCCCTTGCTCGACCTGACGGAAATCGGCCACCGGCTGGCTGCCGTGGAAGAGCTCGTCGATCGGTCGGATGCGCGTAACGCGGCGCGAAAGTCGTTGGCGCGGATTCGAGATCTCGAGCGGATTACGGCCAGGATCGCCTCGATGCGGATCGCGCCGCGGGAACTCCTGGCACTCGCCGAATCCCTCGCGGCTCTCCCCGAGCTTGCCGACGCACTCGACGCGCCCCGCTCCCAACTGCTGACCTGGCTCACCGACGGCCTCGCCGGTCTGCAGGACATTCGTGAGCGCATCGAGAGCACGATCGATCCTGAGTCGCCGCCCTCACTGGGCGCGGGCGGTGTGATTCGAACCGGCTGCTCGGCGCCGCTGGACACGCTCCGAAACGCGCGCGAAGAGGCCATCGGCAAGATCGCCTTACTGCAAGCAAGCGAGCGGGAATCGACCGGGATCGACAACCTGAAGATCGGATTCAACAAGGTGTTCGGGTACTATATCGAGGTGACGAGGTCGCGCCTCGACCGGGTCCCGGAGCACTATCAGCGCAAGCAGACCCTCACCGGCGCGGAGCGTTTCGTCACGCCCGAACTCAAGGCCTGGGAGCAGTCCGTCGTCGAAGCGGATGTTGGAATTGCCGAGCATGAAACTGAGTTGTATCAGAGCCTCAGGACATCCCTGGCCGCCGACGTGCGCCGCATCCAGGCCGTGGGCCGGCATGTGGCCGAACTGGATGTGTTTGCCGGTCTGGCCGAGGCGGCCGTTCGTGGCAACTATGTGCGCCCGGTCGTAAACCTCGAGTACGGTCTGGACATCCGAGCCGGACGCCACCCGGTGGTCGAGCGGATGATCAGCCGGGAGTCGTTCATCCCGAACGACGTGATGTTGGATCGGGACGCGTTCGTCATGGTGCTCACGGGCCCGAACATGGCAGGGAAGTCAACGGTACTCCGCCAGGTCGGCCTGATCGTTCTGATGGCGCAGGTCGGCTCGTTCGTTCCGGCCGACGCGGCGCGGATAGGTATCTGCGATCGCGTATTCACGCGCGTCGGTGCGTCGGACAGCCTGTCGAGCGGCCAGAGTACTTTCATGGTGGAGATGACGGAGACCGCGACGATTCTGAACGGCGCGACAGACCGTAGTCTGGTACTGCTCGATGAAATCGGGCGGGGAACCTCAACCTACGATGGGGTCGCGATCGCCTGGGCGGTAACGGAGTATATCCACGAGAATCTGGGTGCGCGGACCATTTTTGCCACGCATTACCACGAACTGGTGGAATTGGCGGACACTCTTCCCGGAGTCACGGCATGGAATGTCGCGGTCCGGGACACGGGCGAAGATATCGTGTTTCTCCGTCGGCTGGAGCCGGGTGGGTGCGACAGATCCTACGGGGTCCAGGTGGCCCGGCTGGCCGGAGTCCCGGCTGCGGTCGTCGAGCGCGCATTCGCCGTACTGCATGAGCTCGAGGAGGGGGCGGACGGAGGTACCCGCCTGTCGCACCTGGACGAAAAGAATCACGGTCAATTGTCGCTGTTCGAACGGAAGGAATCCGAGATTCGGGAGCGGCTGCGCAACTACGATACGGACGATATGACACCCAGGGAGGCGCTGGTAGCATTGGACGACCTCAAGCGACTGGTCGAGGACGCCGAATGATCCGGATGTGGCAGGTCGGGGTTGTCATCGCGTCGTTGGCGGCTGCCCCCGGATGCGTGGACACGCCGCGCGCGGCAGGGGGCCTTAAGCTCGGCGTGAACGACGCCCCGCTTCGGGCGCCGACACGGATCGACAGCGGCATACCGTTCAAATTCCCGCCGGGAGCCTGGCAGGAGGGTCTGGAAGGAACGACCGTCCTCAAGCTGCTGATTTCCCGGCAAGGGATAGTCGATTCGGCACTGGTGGTGACATCGAGTGGTCATGCGTCACTTGACTCGGCGGCTCTTGCGCAGGCATCGGTCCTTCGGTTCGAGCCGGCGGCGCAGGGTGGGGATCCGGTACAGGTCTGGGGCAGGCTGCCGGTGATATTTCCGCGATCGGACGAAATGGAGTCAGATGCGGACACCCCATAGAAAGCCCTACGACAGCGTACTGGAGACGATCGGCTGGACACCGATGATCCGCCTGGGCCGCCTGGCCGAGGGGATCCGGACGCCTGTCTACCTCAAGGTGGAATCGTTCAATCCCGGCGGCTCCGTAAAGGACAGGCTCGGGGTAGCGATCGTGGACGCGGCGGAGCGCGACGGGTCACTGCGTCCCGGCGGGACCATCGTGGAGGGGACGGCCGGGAATACGGGGGTGGGGCTGGCGATCGTCGCCGCGGTGCGAGGGTACCGATGTGTGTTCACGGTGCCCGACAAGATGAGCGACGAGAAAGTTCAGCTGTTGCGCGCCTTCGGGGCGGAAGTGCTCGTCGTGCCCACGGTGCCGGCGGACCACCCCGAGCACTACGGAACGGTGGCACGTCGCATCGCCGAGGAGCGGGAGGGGGCCGTGTACGCGGACCAGTTCTACAACCCGGCCAACCCCGAAGTGCATTATCGGACCACGGGACCCGAAATCTGGGAGCAGAGTGATGGTCGGGTCACGCACTTCGTCACGTCGCCGGGTACTGGCGGAACGATCACGGGCGTGTCCCGCTACCTGAAGGAGCGCAACCCGGATATACGCATCATTGCCGGAGATCCGCTCGGATCCACGTATGCGGCGTTCAAGCTTACCGGCGAGTTGATCGAAGGGGAGCGCTACAAGGTCGAAGGCGTGGGAAACGACAAGATTCCGGACAACCTGGATGTTGACTGTGTGGACGAATTCCGCACCGTGGACGACAGGACGTCGTTCTCCATGGCGCGGCGCATCACCCGTTCCGAGGGCCTGTTCGCCGGTGGTTCCACGGGCCTGATCGTGAGTGTCGCGCTCGAGGTGGCGCGCGAAGTCGACGATCCGGACGCCTTCATCGTCGCGCTGTTGTGCGACACCGGCGAGCGCTACCTGTCGAAGGTGTACAATGACGCCTGGCTGGCCGAGCAGGGCCTTGCCGAGCAGGGCCTTGCCGACGAGGAACACACCGAATGAGCGCCGGCCTGCGTATCGCGGTGCTGCTGGGCGGCACGAGCGAGGAGCGGCGCGTGTCACTGGCGACGGGCCGTGCCGTAGTCGAGGCTCTACGCAGCCGCGGCCACGAAGTCGTGACCGTGGACCCGGCATTCGGAGCAATCCAGCCCGATCAAGAGGCCCGCTATCTTGGCGGTCCGGTCGGCATCGATCCCCCCGGATGCGAGGAGTTGGATGGCGTGGGCCGCGTGGCGCTCGGTGCGGCGTTCGCGGAGCTGCCTGCCCTGCGTGAAAGCGACGTCGTGTTCCTCGCCCTGCACGGGGGAGACGGAGAAAACGGCCGAATCCAGGCCATGCTCGATCTCGCCGGAATCCCGTACACCGGAACGGGTGTGATCGGCAGTGCCATTGCCTTCGACAAGCGCGTGTCCAAGGAATTGCTGGCGAACGCGGGCGTGCCCACCCCCGCCTGGACGCCACGCGGTGCTGCGGCGGACGAAATCGTCGGGACCCTCGGCCTGCCAGTGGTGGTGAAGCCCGCGAATGGGGGCTCCACGGTCGGACTCACGGTCGTTCGCCAGCCGGAGGCGCTTTCCCCGGCGATGCAGCTCGCTGCGGCCCATGACTCGGACGTGCTGTGCGAGGCCTTCATCGCCGGGCGCGAATTGACCGTGACCGTACTGGACGGCGAGGCCCTTCCCGTCATCGAGATCATTCCAGGCAACGAGATCTACGATTACGAATCGAAATATACGCCGGGAAAATCGACCTATGTGGTTCCGGCGGAACTGGCGCCGGGCGAGGCCGACGAGCTTTGCGGAATGGCCGTGGCAGCTTTTCGCGTGCTTCGACAACAGTCATACAGCCGGATCGACTTCCGCCGGGGCGACGACGGTTCATTCTGGTGCCTCGAAGCGAACAGCCTTCCCGGACTGACGGCGACGAGTCTGGTACCCAAGGCCGCGGCTGCGGCCGGCATCGAGTTTCCGGAGCTTTGCGAGCGTCTTGCCCGTGCCGCGCTGCGGCGGACGGACGGCTGAGCATGGGTTTTTCGGAGCGCATGTACGGCGATGTCGGCAAACGTGGCGGCAAACGCTTCGGGGGCGGTCCGTTCGCCGCCGTCCTGACGCCGTGGGTCAAGCGCCTTCTGATCGCCAATTTCGGCATCTACGTGCTCATGGCGATGGGTCTGCTTCCGTCGATCGCCACCATGGCAGACCTGTTCGGCTTCTCGGCCTCGAAAATGCTCACACGTCCATGGTCGCCCCTCACATACATGTTCGTTCACGGCGGCTTCATGCACGTCCTGTTCAACATGCTTGCCGTGTTCTTCTTCGGCCCGCCGCTGGAGCGGGCGATGGGCGGGCGATCCTTTCTGCAGTACTACCTGATCTGCGGGGTGGGCGCGGCCCTGACCTCGATCCTGCTGATCCAGCTCATCGGCACGCCGACCGTCATCGGGGCGTCGGGCGCCGTGTTCGGTGTGATGCTGGCGTTCGCCTGGCGTTGGCCCGATGCGCCGATTTACATATGGGGAATTCTGCCCGTCAAGGCCAAATACATGGTCGGTATTCTTGGCCTCGGAGCCCTGTGGGCCACCATGCAGGCGGGCCGCGTCGGGGGCGTTGCCCACTGGGCCCATCTCGGCGGCCTGGTCACCGGATTCGTCTACCTCAGATTCGGGAAGTCGATTTCCGCCCGCTGGAATCGTCTGCGCGGCCGGAGCGGGGCGGCCGCCGGCACAAGTGTCAGCCATTCGATCGGAGTCACGCGGCGGCGTGGGCCGGCCGGAGGCGGGCGAGGCGACAATCTCGACGAAGTGGACCGCATCCTGGACAAGATCCGTGAGCAGGGGATGGACGCCCTGAATGCCCGCGAGCGCAAGTTCCTCGACGAGATGAGCCGAAAATACCGCTCCGATCCCGACTCCACTGCCTAGAAGCCTGCTGAGGAACTGGGGTGGCCGCAGGCGGGTCGGCGCTCGGTACGTGGCTCGACCCAGTTCCGCAACAGGCTTCCAAAACTTTCGATCGACCCTTTCGCGGCCTATCATTGCTCTCCTGTCCCGAACATCCGCATCGGATGAAAGGAGGTGAGGTGAGATGTCGATCGAGTATGGCACATCGGACATCAGAAACATCGCGCTGCTGGGTCACGGTGGAAGCGGAAAGACGACGTTGACGGACGCCATCTGCTACATCGCCGGATCTACCAACCGCCGGGGCTCCGTCGAGAGCGGAACGGCGCACACCGACTTCACCGAAGAAGAAACCAGGCATGGCATCTCCATCAACCTGACCGTCGCCCGGGCGGAGTGGATGGGGACGAAACTCAATCTGATCGACACGCCGGGATACCTCGATTTCTTCGGCGAAGTCCAGGCTGGTCTCCGCGTGGCGGACAGTGCCCTGATCGTAGTAAGTGCCACCGACGGCGTAGAGGTCGGCACGGAGCGAGTCTGGGGCGCCGCCGGCGATCGCGGCCTTCCCCGCATGGTATTCGTGAGCATGATGGACCGGGAGAACGCATCGTTCAGCAAGGCATTCCAGCAGATCAAGGACACGCTCAGTTCCGATGCCGTGCCGGTCGAGGTCCCGATCGGAGCCGGCTCGGGCTTCCGTGGAATCGTCAACCTGTTCTCCAACAAAGCCCATATCTACAAGCCGGGCGATCGTGGCGAGTATGACGAGACGGAGATTCCGGAGGACATGCTCGACAGCGTCGCGAGCTGGCGGGAACAACTCATCGAGACGATAGCGGCAACGGACGACGAGCTTCTCGAGGCGTATCTGGAAGGCGAACAACTCGACCGCGTGCGAGTGATCGAAGCGATGTCCGCGGCGATGCTGCGCGGAGAGCTACAGCCCGTGTTCTGCGGTTCCGGTGAGTCGGGCCGTGGGGTTCGTGCCGTGATGAACAAGCTTGTCGAACTCATGCCGTCACCAGCCGGGCGCGGTCCGGTGGTGGCGGAGTCGAAGGGCGAGCTCGTCGAGGTGGCGGCGGAAGATAGTGCGCCATTCACCGCGATCGTGTTCAAGACGACGCAGGAACCCAGGGTCGGCGAGTTGAGCTACTTCCGCGTGTTCTCCGGCAGTGTCAGCAGCGGTGCCACGGTGACCAACGTCACGCGAGGGGGAAGCGAGCGATTTTCACACACCGCCAGCCCGGATGCGGACACTCGCCTGGAAGTCGGCCGCCTGCATGCGGGTGACATCGGAGTGGTAACGAAGCTCAAGGACACGCACACGGGAGATACCCTGTGTGCGTCCGGCAAGGATTACCGACTGGATCCGATTGACTTCCCGAGTCCGGACATCGCGATCGCGCTGCGCGTCGCCTCGCGCGGCGACGAAGACAAGCTGGGCAACGGACTCAACCGCGTTCACGAGGAAGATCCGACGTTCATAGCGGCATACGATGCCGAGCTTCACCAGACGATCGCCCGCGGCCTCGGTGAGCTGCACCTCAGCGTTTCACTCGAGCGTCTGGCGCGGAAATACGGTGTAAAGGTGGAGACGGAGCGGCCGCGAATCCCGTACCGGGAGACGATCACAAAGCAAGCCGAGGGCCAGGGAAAGTACAAGAAACAGAGCGGCGGCAGGGGGCAGTACGGAGACTGCCGGATCCGCCTTCGGCCGCAGCGTAACGGCGATTCAGACTACGAGTTCATCAACTCGATCGTCGGAGGTTCGATCCCCGGCAAGTACGTGCCGGCCGTGAGCAAGGGCATCCAGGAGGCGGCGGGTCGCGGCGTCATCGCAGGGTATCCCGTGGTCGGCTTCTCCGCCGAATGCTACGACGGGTCGTATCACGCCGTAGACAGCTCCGAGCAGGCGTTCAAGGTGGCCGGTTCGATGGCATTTCGTACCGTCGCCAAGCAGGCCAGGCCGATCCTGCTGGAGCCGATCGTCAACATCACGGTCCGTACTCCGGAAGAGTACATGGGAGAAGTGATCGGCGATCTGAACCAGCGGCGCGGCCGGGTACTCGGGATGGATGCGGACGGCCACTGGCAGGAAGTAAAGGCGCAGGTGCCGCTTGCCGAACTCTACAAGTATTCGACGACCCTGCGTTCCCTGACTCACGGCAGGGGTATGCATACGCGTGAGTTCTCGGGCTACGAGCCGGTACCTGCCGATGTCACACAGCGAATCGTGGCGGAAGCCGAATCCCTGAAGGCCGAAGGCGGCCGCTGAGCGGGAGTGAGAGTTGTCGGGTCACAGCAAGTGGTCGAAAATCAAACGCCAGAAGGCCGCTGACGACAAGACCAAAGGACGCATATTCAGCAAGCTCGGGCGCGAGATCACCGTATCGGCCCGGGAGGGGGGCGGTGATCCGACGTTCAATCCGCGCCTGAGGTCGGCGATCGCGGCGGCGAAGGCCGAGAACATGCCGGCCGCGAACATCGAGCGTGCGATCCAGCGGGGAACGGGCGCGCTGCCGGGCGTGTCGTTCGAGGAAGTGGTCTACGAGGGCTACGGTCCCGGTGGTGCGGCGCTGTATCTGGAGTGCGTCACCGACAACACGAACCGTACGGTGGCGGAAGTGCGCCACATGATCGAAAAGGCCGGCGGCAATCTCGGAACCAGTGGTTCGGTTGCCTGGATGTTCGACCGCAAGGGGCTGATCTTTGTCGACGCTGAGCGATACGAAGAGGAAACGGTCCTCGATTGTGCGCTGTCGGCGGGAGCGGACGACTTCAGCACGGAAGACGGCATGTACGTGTTGTCTACGGCCGTCGCGGACTTCCACACAGTTCAGGATGCTCTGAGCAAGCGCGGTATCGAGATCGACCAGGCGCAGCTTGCCATGCTTCCTACGACCGCGATTCCGGTCGAAGGTCGGGAAGCGGAAAGGCTGCTTCGATTGGTCGCTGATCTCGAAGATCACGACGACGTGATGAAGCTGTACGCCAACTTCGACGTCGACGACGCAGTTCTGGACGCGGCTCGCCCCAGTTCCTCAGCAGACTTCTAATGCGCGTCCTCGGAATCGATCCGGGATCATCAGCGACCGGGTACGGTGTGGTGGACGGTGCGCGGGGGACATTCCGCCTGCTCGAGTGCGGTGTGGTCCGTCCGCGCACCGCCGCGACGTTCGCCG
>CBDUXS010000018.1:0-12676 GCA_965371255.1 uncultured bacterium | reverse complement strand
TGGATTTCGATCGGCAGTGTATCCAGGAGCTCGTCCGACACGAAGATGGGCGCAGACGCCCGGAGGGCCAGTGCCACGCTGTCGCTCGGACGGGAGTCTACGGCCACGACACCGGCGGCTCGTCGCAGCAGCAAGGAGGCGAAGTACGTGTTGTCCACCACGCGATGAATCTGCACCCGAAGAACCTCCCCTCCCATCTCGCCCACGACCGCGTGAAGCAGGTCGTGAGTCAGCGGGCGAGAGAACTCAATTCCTGCCAGGACCATCGCGATGGCGCTGGCCTCGCCCGGACCTATCCAGATCGGAAGGATTCGCGCGCCCCCCGCTTCCTTCAGAATTACAACTGGCGTTCCCGACGCCTTGTCGAGGCCCAGGCTGGACACTTCGACTCGAGTCAGATCGTCCGCCGGCTGTTCCAGGTCGTCGCTCATCATGCTTGCCGATCAGGTACCAAGGTCCCAGGACGCCAGGTAATGATCCTGCTCCGGTGTCAGGACGTCCAGGCTGAGGCCCATCGCTGAAAGCTTGAGTCGTGCTATCTCCCGGTCCATCGCCGCCGGAACCCGGTGTACCTGTGGTGCCAGGCTGCGACCCTGTTCACCGAGAAGATACTCCGCGGCCAGTGCCTGGTTCGCGAACGACATGTCCATGACGGCCGCCGGGTGTCCTTCGGCCGCAGCGAGATTGATCAGTCGACCCTGGGCCAGGACCACGATTCGCTTCCCGTCCAGACGATACTCGTCCACGAGAGGCCGCACCTCGACCGATGGACCGTCCGCGATCTCGCCCAGCCGCTTCACGTCGATCTCGACATCGAAGTGTCCGGAGTTCGCGACGATCGCGCCGTCCTTCATGGCACGGAAGTGCGCTTCCCGAATCACGCTCGTGTTGCCGGTCAGGGTCAGGAACAAATCGCCCAGCGGAGCGGCCATTTCCATCGGCATGACCGGAAAACCGTCCATCGTCGCTTCCAGAGCCACGACTGGATCGATCTCCGTTACGATGACCTTCGCCCCCGCTCCGCGGGCGCGAAAGGCCACGCCTCGGCCGCACCATCCGTATCCGGCGACCACGACTGTCGATCCCGCGAGCAGCAGGTTCGTCGCCCGGATGACGCCATCGAGTGTGGACTGTCCGGTGCCGTATCGATTGTCGAACAGGTGCTTCGTAAGGCTGTCATTGACGGCCATCACCGGAAACTGCAGGACGCCGTCGGCGGCCATCGCGCGCAGGCGGATGATTCCGGTCGTCGTCTCTTCGGTGCTGCCCGCCAGCTCTGACACCAGGGCCTTGCGCGCCTCCGAGTCCAGGCTTGCCACCCACTCACGGACTGGTGCCGCGAGGTCGTCGAGTCGGTCCAGCGCAATCATGTGAAGTGCGCCGACGAGGTCCGCTCCGTCGTCCATCGTGACCGTGGGCCGATGCGCCAACGCCGCCTGGATGTGTCGGTAGTAAGTGTCGTTGTCCTCTCCACGCACGGCGTAGACGGGAATCTCCAGATCCTCGACCAACCAGGCTGCTACGTCGTCCTGCGTGGACAACGGATTCGACGCACACAGAAGAACGTCTGCCCCGCCTGCCTTGAGCGCCCGCATCAGGTTCGCTGTCTCGGTCGTGACATGCAGGCATGCCGATACTCGTACGCCGTCCAGCGGACGCTCCTTCTCGAATCGCTCCCGGATCTGCCGGAGAACGGGCATGAACCTCTCCGCCCAGTTCACACGACGCCCGCCCGACTCGGCCAGGGAGTGATCTGCGATATGTGACGCGCTCTTTATTGATTCCATGTTCCAGGTGTCCCCGCTCGTTCTGTTCGTTCCATTGCCGCCCGTCAATCTTCGACAGCCGTTTTCAAATCGTCTACCCTGTCCAGACGCTCCCAACTGAATCCGCCGTCAGCCTCCGGTTCCTGCCCGAAGGGACCGTTGGCCGCTGTCCGGGCATAGATGGGTCGACGCAGGCCGAGCGCTTCGATAATACCCGTCGGCGTCAGGTCGAATACCTTTTTCACCGCGGCCTCGAGCCGATCGTCACCGTGCTGGCCCGTGCCGAAGGAGTCCACCATGATGGACACCGGCTCGGCGACCCCGATCGCATACGCGACCTGCAACTGAATTCTGGTGGCGAGCCCGGCGGCGACCAGATTCTTGGCGACCCACCGGGCCGCATAACACGCGCTGCGGTCCACCTTCGAAGGATCTTTTCCGCTGAACGCGCCGCCGCCGTGGCTACCGATTCCCCCGTATGTGTCGACGATGATCTTCCGACCCGTGAGCCCCGCGTCTCCGTCCGGTCCGCCCGTTACGAAACGTCCGGTAGGGTTGATGTGGTAGCAGATACGATCCGCATCGTAGAGATCCGACGGCAGAACAGCGCGGATCACGACGGATGCCAGTTGCTCCTTCAGTCCATCAACGTCGGGATCGTGCTGCGCCGACAGAACGACAGTCGTTACTTCCTCAGGCCGCCCGTCGACGTAACGCACCGTGACCTGGGCCTTGCCGTCGGGACGTAACCACGGAAGCTCACCCGAACGCCTGACCTCCGCGAGTCGACGGGTAATCGCGTGCGCCAGCGAGATCGGCAATGGCATGAAGCTGTCGGTCTCGTCCGTCGCGTACCCAAACATCATGCCCTGATCACCGGCACCACCGCTGACCACACCCATTCTGATATCGGCCGACTGGTCGTGCAGCCGTATATCGACATCGCACGAATCCGCATCGAAGCCCAATTCCGGCCGGTCGTAGCCCAGCCGGCGAATCGTCTCCCTCGCAATGCCTTCGTAGTCGATGCTGGCGGGCTCACCCGGCCATCCGATCTCCCCGGCGAGCACGCACGTGTTCCTCGCGACGAGCGTCTCGCACGCCACGAAGCAGAGCGGCTCCTCGGTAAGCACGGCATCGAGCACCGCATCGGAAATTTGATCTGCAACTTTATCCGGATGCCCCTCGGAGACCGACTCCGAGGTAAACAAGTGGCTATTATTCACGCGTCTCCATGTCCCTGGTTCGAGAAGCCGGCAACATTACCGGCTTCCTACTCAGCCGACAACCGCTCGGTATCACCCATGGAAATGCCGGCCTGCTCCAGGAGTTCACCGATCGCGGCCCGGCAGGAGTCGGCGTCGGGCCACCGGGCCGACGATACAAGGGCGGAAAGCTCTGCCGTCGACACCGCCCGTGCTACTTCCCGCTGCTCGGCCAACGCGGACACTGACACGCTGAACCTGGTGTATCCAATGCCGATCAACAGCGCCATTCCGACTGGTTCGCCGGCCAATTCCCCACATACGCTGACCTCGAGCTCGTGCTCGGCCGCCGCCTCGGCGAGGCGGCCATACATGCCCAGCAGCGCCGGGTGTGCCGCGTCGAACAATCCGGCCAGCTTCGCGTTTCCTCGGTCCGCGGCCAGAACATACTGGGTCAGATCGTTGGTTCCGAGACTCAGAAAATCTACCAGCGGCGCCAACCGATCGATCTGCTCGAGGGCCGCCGGCGTCTCAACCATGATTCCGAGCGGCAGTTCTGTTTCGGGCGCCTCGGCTCCGAGCGAGCGGTACACCTCATCGAGCAGTTCGCGGGTTCGCTCGACCTCATCCACGGACGTGATGAACGGCAGAAGGATGCGCATCGATCCATGCCGCGACGCGCGGACGGCCGCCCGCAACTGGTTACGGAACAGATCGGGCATATCGAGACAGACGCGGATCGCCCGCCAGCCCAGATACGGATTCTCCTCTGTTGGCATGGACAGGAACAGCGGAAACTTGTCACCCCCGATGTCGAACGTTCGCACCGTGACGCAGTGCTGGGGGAATGCCTCAAGCGCAGCACGATATGCGTCCAGCTGTTCCTCTTCCGTGGGGATTTCGCGGTGTCCGATTACGAGGAATTCGGTTCGGAACAATCCGATCCCCTCGGCACCCAGGAGACGCGCCCGCACCACTTCATCGGGTCGGTCCACGTTAGCCTGGATCTCAAGGGCGACACCGTCTGTCGTCGTGGTCGGGCCCGCAGCGACTGCTTCGATCGCCTCGCGCCGCTCGGCAACCCTCGCGGACACCCGCCGAAATTTTTCGATCTCCGCAGCCGACGGATCCAGCACCAGCCTTCCCGACCGGCCGTCCATCAGCAGGCGTACCTCGTTGGTCAAACGAGAAAGCTCCGTCCCGACACCTACAACGGCCGGGATTCCCAGCGAGCGAGCTATGACCACGGAGTGCCCCCCACGGGATCCGCCCGCCGTGACGAAACCAGCCACCTGCTCCGTGTCCAATCCGACCACCAGACTGGGCGGAAGATCCCGCGCCACGAGAATCACAGGCTCATTCATCCCAACCGGAATTTGCGGCTCGTCCAGGCCCAGCAGAAGGGACAGCACCCGCAACCGAACGTCCTGCAGGTCGGCGAGCCGGTCGAGGACCATGGCGTGGCCCGAGTCCAGCATTCGCACCCGATGCTCGAGCATCTGCAGTTCAAACGCCCGCTCGGCCGCCAGATAGTTGTCCCGGATGTACGATCGCGTTCCTTCAACCAGAACGGGATCTTCGATCATGTACGCCTGGGCCTCGAACACCTTGCCCTCGAAGGGTCCCAACCGGAGTTCGGTTTCCTCCCCGAGGGCCGCGAGGCGAGCCACGGCTCCGGCCCGAGCGGCATCGAATCGCTCGACCTCGGCTTCGACCTCTTCCGGCCGGATCGTCCGATGCGCTACGACTGCGATCTCCCAATCCAATCGGCATACAGGTCCCAGCGCGCGGCCGGGCGAAGCCCCTACCCCCTCCACAAGCGGACTCACAGAACGGCGCCTCCGGCACCGGCCGGATCAGCGAGTTCCTCACCGAAGCCGGATTCCACGAGCGTTTCCAGCGCCTCGACGGCCGTTTGACTGTCGCTTCCGGTGGCTGAAATCAGTAGCATCGACCCACACTCAGCGGCCAGCATCATCACACCCATGATGCTCTTACCGTTCACCTCGAGACCGTCCTTCGTGAGGACGATGTCGGAGTCGAATCGACTCGCCAACTTGACGATTTCGGCTGCCGGGCGCGCGTGCAATCCAAGCAGATTCGGGATCCGCACTGATCGCGATTCGGTCCGTTCACGAGGTTCGATGTTCATCATCCTTGGCCCGCCAGGGCGAGCAGTATCCAAACGACGGGAATTGTGAGCAGAAGCCCGATCGCGAGTCGGCCAAACTGGTTCGGCCAACGAAACGCCGGCACTACCGTCAGCCCGGCGACGAACAGGAGCAACCATGGGTTCGCGCTCCCGCCGGCCGTCGCAACGATAGCTCGACCGAGAAGGACCGTAGCAGCACCCAGAAGGAACATCGTGACCGGCCACAAGCGATCGGTAAACCGCTGGAACGGGAACTCCCGCAACAGCCGCCCCACATCGCGGCCCAGCTGCCAGCCACAGCGGAACCCCCACACGCGAATCCACAGGTGTCCTGCGTTGTATGCGACCAGAAACACTCCCGCACTCCAAAGCGGGTTGAGTCCCAATCCAAACAGCGTGATGGCGACCAACAAACACAAGGGCCGCCACTCGGCCCAGACCGCACGATCGCCCAACGTGCCCAATGGACCGCGAAGCGCCACACGAAAACGAGCAATCTCATTTTCCGATGCGCCCTCACACTCCATGCGAGCGAGCGCCCCTACGGCCAGGGACGCAAGGTACGGGTGTGTGTTGAATGAATCGAGATGCCTGAGCACGGACGCCTGCAGACGAGCCGGGTCCTCGGAATGAATGCGCCGCAATAGCGGCAGCAAGGCAAACGTCACGCCCGGTGCAACCAACGTGCGGTAGTTCCAGGATCCCTGAACAGTGAACGAGCGAACCCAGGCTCGCCACAAGTCCGCGCGCTGAGGTTCAGGATTCATGGGCGCCACCACGTTGCGGCGAGCACCAGCAAGGCGCCCAATAAAACCATGGCCCAGGCGCGGAAGTCGGGCGCCGTCGCTCTCGCCCCCGCCCCGACAGACGCCGCGAGTACGGTAACCACTGCCGCCGCTCCGATGCCGGTCCCGGCCGCCGCGACGGGCAGCATTGCGATGAGCGCGACAAACAGAATCGCCGGCACGAGCAATCCGCCCGTCAGCAAAGTTCCACGCATCACGTCAATCCCGATCGCCAGTCGATGGAGGCGCTCCAGGCGGCGCGGATCTGCCGCCAGGGGCTCCGATGGAAGGATCAGCCATTCGTTGATCCGGCGGCGGAGGTACCCGGTGTAGGCACCCATCCACCCGAGGGCCCAACCCACGAGTACCGCCGCCACCAGGCCCTCGATCGAAGAACCGCCGACTTCCGCATAGGCAGCACCCGCGATCAATCCAGCCGGGCCGGTATCGGGGTACTTCGCGGCACCATATGGGGGATGTCTCATGGTGAGCAGCTCCAGCAGCGCGCCGACCAGCATCCCGCCCGTCGCATTGCCCAGAATCGCTCCGCCGATCGTCGCGGATATCAGCGGCCTCGAGATCATCACCTGCGGCATCGACACGCCGTCCGCCGCCAGCACGCCACCCAATACGGTAAGGAGTCCCCATGTCGCCAGAGGCAGGGAGATGTCAGTCAAGGGCACGGAGGAGCTCCTCGAGTTTCACTTCCCGGGAGGACGGTAGATCCCGTGCGCTTACCCGCGCACCGGCCGACTCGATGGCCCTAAGGTCGTCGGCTTCATCAGGTCGAAGCGACACGTATCGCAGCGCCGTTCGTCGATCCGTTCCCTGGTGCACGCCCCCTACGTTTACACGCTGTCCATCGAGGAGTCGCGCCTCGGCCAGCGTCCGCATCGCAGCCGTGGTTCGAGTGAGGACCGCACCCCGCCCCGGGAGGTCCACAAGTTCGGGGAGCCCGAGGAGCGCATCGGCCACGCTCATGAAACGGACCGATACTCCCGGCGGAAGACCTGCTGCGTACAGGTCCTGCTCCCAATCGCTGTCCGCAAGCTCGTCATCCACGACGACATAGCGCTCGAGTCCGAGCCGCATGCCCCAGCCCACGATCACCTGGCCGTGGAGCAGTCGCTCGTCAATCCGAAACAGGTCGAGCGCCATCGTCACACCGATCCGCAGACACCGTCGTGATGTTTGCACGTCCCTTTTCTACCAGCCGATCGGCGAGTTGGGACAGATTCAGTTCGCGGTGAAACAGAAACTCGATCAGCATCGGCAGGCTCACCCCAGTTACGACAGCTACGGATGAGCAGGTGCGCATTGCCGTGTTGGCGGCAAATCCGCAACTCCCGGACGCGAGATCGACGAATACGACGGCGGGTCCGTCGCCCACCGCCTCCTCGACCTGCCGACTGAGGTCCGCGGGACCGATTCCACGATTCGACAGGGCGCGCAGGGCGCCCGAGCAGCCGGTGATTTCTTCCGCCGCTTCGACGAGCGCCTCAGCAAGCCGGCCATGTGTCAGAACGACGCCGACCAACTCAGGCACTACTCGTAATCCTCCTCGAGGTAGTCCCTGACGGGTTGCAGGCTACGCTGGAGATTTTCCTGGAACAGCTGGGCCGAGTGTACGCCGGCATAGCGCAGCAGATGGCTCATCGCGACGACCTCGCTGATTACCGTAATGTTCTTGCCCGGATTCAACGGCACGATGACCTTCGGCAGCTCCACCCCCAGTATCTCAGTCGTTTCAATGTCCAGGCCGGTGCGTTCGTAGGTTGCCTCATCGCTCCATGGTTCCAGCTGCACCACGACCTCGACTCGCTTCTGCTGTCTGACCGAGCGAATTCCAAACAGGGCACGGACATCGATGATGCCGATTCCCCGGATCTCCATATGGAACTGTTGCTGTTCCAGCGCCTGCCCGATCAGGACGTCTATGCCACGTCTTCGAATACGCACCACGTCATCGGCCACGAGCCGATGTCCTCGCTCGACCAGGTCGAGCACGCACTCGCTCTTGCCGATTCCGCTCGAGCCGACGAACAACAGGCCCACGCCGTACACGCCGGCGAGTGACCCATGGACCGTGGTAGTCGGGGCGAACTCGTCTTCCAGGAACGGTTTGATCCGCCGGAAGAATTCGCCGGTCTTGAGTCCCGACCGAATCAACGGAACGGAACGGGCCTCCGCCAGCTCACCCAATTCCGACGGTATCGTCATTCCCTTCGTTACGAATACGGCGGGAATGTCGAAGTCGTAAAATGTCTCGATGGATGCCTTGCGCGCGGCAACGTCCAGCGAGCCGAGATACGCAATCTCGGTTTCGCCAAGCACCTGCAGCCGCCCGCTGGGGAACCGATCAGTGAATCCGGCCAGTACCAGGCCAGGACTGGAAATATCCGGGCTCGCGATCTCCCGACCTGTGCCCTCGGCTCCGCGGACCAGCTCAAGCTCCAACACGTCGGCTCTGCGCTCGAGTATATCTCCGACGGTGAGGCCGCTCATGTGTCTGTGTCGTTCGGCTCTTGGTTCAACTCGGGCACCGGCCCCCGATGATGCTTTCGACGGGATCTGACCTTCTTGAGTTGCGTGGCCAGCTTGTCGACGAGACGGTCCGTAGCGGAGCGGAACATCTCTCCCTCCGCGGCCCCATGCACGGGCGATTGTCCGTCGATGCTTACAACGGCCTCGACCACACAGCTACCACCCTCTTCCCTGAGAGTGACCTCACTGCGAGAAGCGCGCGGCTCGAACCTGGAGAGCCGCTGAAACTGCTCCTCGATGTGCTCGCGAACCTGTTCTGGAAGCTCGGTGTGTCGTGCCGAGATGATCACCTGCATGATTGCTCCTTCAAAAGGCTCAGACTTCCAGCGATTCAGGCAGCGGAAACCAGCAAGGCCTCCGTCTGCCGCGCCGTATTGTCCCATGTAAAATTCGCTGCGTGCCGCACCGCAGCATCGGCCATCCTGACGAGTCGTTCCGGATCTTCGCACATACGACGGATACTCTCGGCCCACGCAGCAGCGTCACCATGCGCGATCAGATACCCCGTCTCGCCATGGATAACAGATTCCCTAAGTCCGGGCGCGTCGCTGGCCAGGGTCGGCGTGCCACAGGCTGCCGCCTCGATAGTCGTGATGCCCCACCCTTCCTTGGGCGACGGGTACACGTTTGCCCACACGCTACGAAGCAACTCGATCTTGTCTGCTTCCGAAATATAGCCCCGAAAGTCCACGAGGGCTTCGATTCCCAGCTTTCCGGTCACAGACTCAAGGCGCGCCCGATCATTTCCTCGACCTGCGATGACGAACCGTACCGAGAAGCCTTCTCCATGCAGCGCCGCAATGGCACGCAGCACGGCATCTATGCCCTTGTAGCGCTGCAGCCGGCCCACGTAGGCGATGACCGGTTTCTCGGAACGCCCCGTAGTCGGTCCCGCCGGACGGGGCGAGCAGATGTCGTGATCGATACCCGGATAACTGACCGTGATCCGGTCACGCTTGAAACCCCGGTCCACCAGATCCTCCGCCGTGCTTTCCGAGATGACCTCAAACGGAACATTTCCATAGACAACAGGCATCAACCTCTCGGCCAGCCACACCGTGGATGCGATCGGGAAAGCTTCCTGTTGGAACGCCGTGGTGCCGAACAGGTGCGGTACGAGGGCCACGACGGGAGTCGCCGACCACAGCGGCGTGAACAGGGGAAGCTTGTTGATGTCCTCCACGATCACGTCGAACCCGGGTGCGGCGAGTTTTCGGAACGCCTTCCGTGCGTGCAGCGGGAACGTGTAGCGCGAGCCCACCCTGACGATTCGCATGCCATCGGCGACTGCGCTCGCTTCGGCGCCCGGCCAACCCGAAGCAAGTAATGTCACATCATGCCCCCAGCCGGCCAGCCGACCGAAGATCTCGTGGAGGTGTATCTCAGCCCCGCCGGCGTCGGGATTGGCCAGATCCTGCCAGTTGACGATCAGAATCTTCAGTCTGTGGCTCTCAGTTCCCATCCGCATCTCGAACGGCTGTCGCTACCGCATCCAGCACCCCGTTAACGAACTTCGCGCTGTGTTCGCTACCGTACCGCTGGGCCAGCTGGATCGCTTCGTGGATCGCGACGGCTTTTGGAACGTCTTGCTGGTACATGAGCTCCGCTGTTCCAATGCGAAGAATATTTCGATCGATCGCCGCCAGGCGTTCGAGTCGCCAATTGGCCAAGTGAAGGCTGAGTGTGGCATCGATCTCCGTGAGACCCTCGGCGAGATGCCGCAACAGGGTGGCCAGATATTCCCGGTAGCGATCCGAAACCGTTCGTGTGGCCAGAGTCCTGTCTGCCACCGCAAGCAAGTCATCGTGTGGCGCCCCCTGCTCCCATGCGTAAAGCACCTGCAGGGCCCAGCCTCTCGACTTCGACCTCGGGTTCAAGAACTGCTCCGGAGTTCCTCCGCCAGACCGCACATCTCCAACACGGCCAGCGCCGCGTCTTCGCCCTTGTTGCCCTTGGCGCCACCGGCACGCGCGAGAGCTTGTTCTCCGTTCTCCGTCGTGAGAACTCCGAATGCCAGAGGAATGCCCCGCTCTCTCGCGAGAGCCTCGAGACCGATTGTCGCTGCCTGGGCGATGAATTCGAAGTGCGGTGTTTCCCCGCGGATCACGCAGCCGAGAGCGATGATGCCGTCGGTTTCTCCCTGGTCGAGGATCCACCTTGCGGCCAGCGGCAACTCCCACGCGCCCGGTACATGGACTGTACGAATTGACTCAGAAGAGGCGCCGTGTTCGATCAGGCAGGCTCGGGCCGCCCGGACCAGACGGTCGGTCACGGGTTCGTTGAACCGGCTGACGACCAGGCAGAATCGGCGACCTTCACCCGTCCCGCGCAGCGCGGGCGCGGTCATGACGAACGCAGCAGATGACCCAGCTTGTCACGCTTTACATCGAGGTAGTCCTGATTGCACGCCGTAACAGGAGTCTCTAACGGGACACGCCCGGTAATTTCGAGGCCAAACCCCTCGAGACCACTCAGTTTCTTCGGATTGTTCGTCATCATGCGGATGGTACGCAGACCGAGGTCCGCCAGGATCTGCGCTCCAATTCCATAATTCCGCAGGTCGGCGGGAAACCCGAGAATCTGGTTGGCCTCCACCGTGTCGTGACCTTCATCCTGAAGCTGGTAGGCACGCAGCTTGTTCAGCAGGCCGATTCCCCTGCCCTCTTGATCGAGATACACGATCACGCCGCAACCCTCCTCTTCCACCATGTGCATCGCCGCTTCCAGTTGCGACCCGCAATCACATCGCCCGGATCCAAACACGTCGCCGGTCAGGCATTTCGAGTGTACCCGGACCAGGACGTCTTCCGTGCCGTCGATTTCTCCGCGCACGAGAGCGATGTGCTCGCGCCCGTCTACCTGGTTGGAATAGCCGATGATCTTAAACGGGCCGAACCGGGTAGGCAGCGTGGCCTCAGCAACGCGTTGAACGAGGCTTTCGTGCTTCAGACGATAGGAGATGATCTGCGCTACGGTAATGAAGGGAATGCCGTGTTCCTGCGAGAATTTGTCCAGATCCGGACGACGCGCCATCGTGCCGTCCTCGTTGAGAATCTCACAGATCACCCCTGCCGAGGCGAGCCCGGCGAGACGAGCGAGGTCCATGGACGCTTCCGTCTGCCCCACCCGCTGCAGGACGCCACCCGCCTTCGCCCGCAGAGGGAAGATATGACCGGGCCGCAGAAGGTCGTCCGGGCGACTCGAAGGATCCACGGCTACTTGAATCGTTCGGGCTCTGTCTGCCGCGCTGATTCCCGTAGAGACGCCCTTATCGAGCACTGCATCGATCGACACCGTGAACGCCGTGCCATTCGGGTCCTGACCACGCCCGTCCGTCATCAAAGCCAGATCCAGGCGATCGGCGATTTCGGGATGCAAGGTCAGACAGACGAGCCCCCGGCCGAACGTGGCCATGAAGTTGATGATCTCCGGAGTAACCTTTTCGGCCGCGCAGACCAGGTCGCCTTCGTTCTCCCGATCCTCATCGTCCGCCACGATCACCAGGCCGCCGGTTCGGATGGCCTCGATTGCTTCATCGACTCTTCTATCATCATGCGACAGCACGAATTTCCTCCTCAACTGTTATCATTGTGTGGATTCGCCTGATCATCCGGTTGGTAGCGTTGCAGCAGGCGAGCCACGTACTTGCCTATCAGGTCAGCCTCCAGATTCACCATCGACGAAGTCTCGAGCCGACCGAGGTTCGTTTGCTCCAGAGTGTAGGGAATAATCGCCAATTCCGCGACGTCTTCCGACAACTCGGCGATCGTGAGACTGACCCCGTCCACCGCCAGAGAACCCCGCGCGATGCAATATGGAAGCACTTCCCGTGGAAGTCGTATGCTGAGTCGCCACGAATCCCCGGCAGGACTCATCGCGAGCACCTCGCCCACGGCATCGATGTGCCCTTGAACGAGATGGCCGCCCAGCGGACTGCCGGCCCGAATCGCAAGCTCGAGATTCACGTCTCGACCGGGTGTGTACTGTCCGATCGTCGTGCGGCTCAGCGTGGTACCGACAGCATCGACGGAAAAGCTGTCCTCGTTCCCTTCGGTCACGGTCAGGCAAGCTCCGTCGACGGCGATGCTGTCCCCCGGGCGGAGCGATTCTGCCAGCGCGGCTGCCGTCAGCGTGAGCCGAACTCCGTTGTCCAACGGCTCGACGTGGACGACAGTTCCAACGCACTCCACCAGACCCGTAAACATTTAGAAGCCTGCTGAGGAA
>CBDUXS010000017.1:0-13594 GCA_965371255.1 uncultured bacterium | reverse complement strand
GTCGTCGAGGCTTTGCCCAATGCGATGTTCCGGGTGAAGCTGGAGAACGGCCACGAGATCATCTGTCACGTGTCCGGCAAGATTCGTATGCACTACATCAGGATTCTTCCCGGTGACCAGGTGACCGTAGAGATGTCGCCGTACGACCTCACCAAGGGTCGGATCACGTATCGGTTCAAATAGGCAATTGAAATCAACCGTTGGACGAGCTATGTTAGACAGCTCTTTGGTGAACGGATTAGAGGGATGAGGGTGGCATGAAAGTGCGTTCCAGCGTGAAGCGGATGTGTGAGCATTGCAAGATTATTCGGCGCCGGGGAGTGGTGCGGGTGATCTGCAGCCGCAATCCGAAGCATAAGCAGAGGCAGGGGTAGCGAATGGCCAGAATCGCAGGGGTCGATTTGCCACGTACGAAGCGCGTAGAGATCGCGCTGACTTACATTTATGGGATCGGGCGCTCATCGGCCCGGGCGATCCTCGCCGACACGGCCGTTGATCCGGACACCCGTGTGCAGGATCTGACGGACGAAGACGTAAACAAGCTCCGTCGGGTGATCGACAATAAATACCGGGTCGAAGGCACTCTGCGCACTGAGATCTCGATGAACATCAAACGCCTGATGGACATCGGCTGCTATCGCGGCCTGAGACACCGTCGGGGTCTGCCCGTTCGCGGGCAGCGGACGCATACGAACGCGCGGACCCGGAAAGGCCCGCGGCGTGCCGTCGCTGGCAAGAAAAAAGCACCGAAGAAGTAGGGAAGCGAGAACGAGATGGCGAAGCCTAGAAGCGGACGACGCAAGAAAGTCGTCGATGCCGAGGGTATGGCCCACATCAAGGCCACCTTCAACAACACGATCATTACGATTACCGACATGAACGGTGGTACTGTCGCGTGGGCGAGTGCCGGCACGGCGGGGTTCAAGGGTTCCAAGAAATCTACGCCGTTTGCCGCCACAATCGCTGCGGAAAGCGCAGGCCGGGAGGCCGTATCGGCCGGCATGCGTCGGGTACACGTACGGGTCCAGGGCCCGGGTTCAGGCCGCGAGTCGGCGATTCAGGCACTTCAGAGTGCCGGCCTGACGATCCGGTCAATCCGTGACGTAACTCCGATCCCGCACAACGGGTGTCGGCCGCCAAAGAAGCGCCGCGTCTAGGCGCGTAGCTGCAAGCACAGGAGAATCAGGACTATATGGCACGTTATACGGGACCTGTCTGCCGGTTATGTCGGCGGGAAGGCGAAAAGCTCTTTCTGAAGGGAAAGCGCTGTTTTACCGAGAAGTGCGCGATTGAGCGGAAGGGCTATCCGCCAGGCATGCATGGAAACAGCCGGCGCAGGCGCCGGTCCTCCGAGTACGCTCTTCAGCTTCGGGAGAAGCAGAAGGTCAAGCGCATTTACGGGGTCGGAGAGAAGCAGTTCAGGTCGCTGTTTCAGAAGGCGGTCCGCGTGAAGGGTGTCACGGGAGACAACCTGTTGATCTCGTTGGAGTCTCGCCTCGACAACCTGGTGTATCGCCTGGGGTTCGCCGCATCCCGCAAGTCGGCCCGGCAACTTGTTCGACATCGCCACGTGCGGGTCAATGGTGCCACGGTCGATATCCCCAGCTACATGGTGGGGCCGGGCCAGGAGATCTCCATCGCGCCGCGTGCCCAGGAGATGCCGCTCGTGCGGGAGGCTGTCGAGTACCGCAAGGGCAAGGATACCCTGTCGTGGCTGGGTGTTGATTATGAGAATCTTACGGGTCGGATGCTGGAACGACCGTCCCGAGCCGATATCCCGCTCGCCGTTCAGGAACAACTGATCGTCGAGCTTTACAGCAAGTAAGTGAGCCAAGCGTAATACGATGCTAGATTTGACGGGATTGGTGCTCCCGAGCACCGTTGAAGAATCGGATCGCTCCGCCGACGGGCGGCGAGCCGAGTACGTTCTGCAGCCCCTCGAGCGCGGTTTCGGCCACACCGTGGGCAACTCCATTCGACGCCTGTTGCTGTCTTCACTGCCCGGGTCTGCGATCTGGGCATTCCGGGCGGATGGTGTGCAGCATGAACACCAGACGATTCATGGTGTTGTCGAGGACGTGCACAAGGTGATCCAGAACCTCAAGAGCCTGGTCATCGTATTGGATCCGGGTGTGGACGAAGCGCAATTACTGCTCTCCGTAACGGAAGCCGGCACCATCCGCGCATCCTCGATCGGATCCGTGTCCGGTGTGACGATCGTCAACCCGGAGCAGGTGCTGTTCACGTTGCAGGAGGACGCGCCAGCCAATCGACCTCTGAACGTGGATTTCTGGGTGAACCGTGGTCGCGGCTTCGTCACGGCCGAATCTCATGAGAAACCCGAAGATCTTCCTGTCGACCTGATCCGGATCGACTCGGTTTACAATCCCGTCCTTCGCGCGAATTTCGTGGTGCAGGAAACTCGGGTTGGCCAGAGAACAGACTTCGACCACCTGACGATTCAGGTAGAGACGGACGGGTCGATCGAACCGGGAGACGCCCTGGCGTATGCTGCCGGACTCGGCCAGACGCATCTCGGCTATCTGTTGAAATTCGGATCCGGCGGCAATGGTGAGCCGATGACACTGGTGGGCGGTCCGAGTGGCGGCCGGCGTCCGGTGTCCGCCGAACTCGGTGAGCTGCTCAACTCGGAATTGTCGGAGTTTGACGGCATCTCGATTCGCTCCCGAAACAATCTCGACAAGGCGGACGTTCGCACGCTGTTCGACGTGGTGACGATGACCCGTGACGACGTGCTGAACGTGCCCAGCTTCGGCGAGAAGTCGCTGGAAGAGGTGGCCGAAGTCGTCGCCCTGAACGGACTACGGTTCGCCATGCGTCTCGAGAGAGATGAAGACGGCTCGCTGTGGGTTCTCGAGGAAGACGCTTCAGAGGATACCGATGAGGCATAGGAAAAAGGGTCGGGCGCTAAGCCGCACTTCCAGCCATCGGAAGGCGATGTTGCGGAATATGGCCACGAGTCTGCTTGTTCATGAGCGAATTCGGACGACTGAGGCGAAAGCCAAAGAGTTGCGACCGGTGGTCGAAAAGCTGATCACCCTCGGACGTACGGATGACGTACACAGCCGACGTCGTGCGCGCCGGATGATAGAAGATCGGGCAGCGCTCCAGAAGCTGTTTGACGATATCGGTCCGCGATTCAGGGAGCGGCCGGGCGGGTACACACGTATTCTGAAGCTGGGAACCCGGAAGGGAGATGGCGCCGAAGTGGCGATCATCGAGCTGACGGACTGAGCATACGGAGATTCCTGCGGCCGCGGGCCGGGAAAGGCAGACACCGATGTCCGGTTCCAGGGGAGCGTCGCCGTGGCTGATGGTCGTGGCCGTATTGACGATCGTTGGCTTCTTCTACTGGTTGAACCTGCAGGCCCAGGCCTACCAGAAAGAGGTGCAGGCGATTACGGAGGAGCAAGCGACGGGCGAAATGGTAGAGTTCATTCCGGCCCAGCTGGCGGCCGAGCCGGGCAGCGTCGTTGGCCAGACCGGAGTACTCCGTGACCTTGGCGTGGTTATCAGATTGGGCCGTGGCGCGATAGCCGTGGATCTCGATGGATCCAAGAGCTATCCCGTTCTGCTCGGGCCGGACATCATCCGGCGCAATACGATGGTGCTCCCGGGTGACCGGGTGACGACGTATGGTAGCGCGTACACACTCAATGACTCGATCAGGGCGGAATGGGTCAACCAGTCGGCCGTGGATGCGGAAAACTCGGCGGCGATTCCGCTGACGACCAGCTTCGTGCTGGCCGACTCAATTACGTTTAACTGATCACGACGACACTATGGCGAATTTCTGCTACGTATGTAATAAGGGTCCCACCACGGGGAATCGCGTCAGCAACGCGAACAACCGGGTCAAACGGCGTTTCATGCCCAACCTCCAGTCGGTCCGAATCCTGGACGGCGGGCGACGCGTGAAGGTGCGCGTGTGTACGCGGTGCATTAAGGCGGGCAAGGTAGTCAAGGCGCACTGACCTCACTCGAAGTAGTCCGGGGCGACTCCCTGGTTAATTGGTGTCCCGGAAGGCTCTGCCATGCAGCGGAGCCTTTGTCGTGCTGGTCAGGTCAACACCTGCTGAGGGGTCGAGTGTGAAAGTTCTCGTTACCGGCGCTGATGGATTCGTAGGGGAGCACCTCGTAGAGGAGTTGCTGGCCACTGGCCACGAGGTTGCCGCATCCACGCTGTCGCTGCCGCCCACCAGGGATACGCTCAGCCCGGACCAGCTGGCCGCCGCTGACTGGAAGGCGGCGGACGTCCGCGATCACGATGCGTTGTATCGACTCATCGCCGCCGTTCGCCCGGACCAGATCTACCACCTGGCCGGTTTCGCCTCTGGAGCCCTGGCGCGGGCACGGGCGGCGCTGGCGATGGATGTGAATGCCGGTGGCACGGTGAATCTGTGCGAGGCCGTGGTCGCCGTCCGAGACGAATCCTCTGATTTTGATCCGCGAATCTTCGTCATGGGATCGGGCGATGCCTACGGCGACGCGGCGCAGGACGATGTTCCGGTCACAGAGGATTTGGGGCTCCGGCCGGTTTCGGCCTATGGGCTCTCCAAGGCAGCTCAGGAACTGGTTGCCCATACGTACCGGCGGGCTCACGGTCTGCGCGTGCTGGTGGTCAGGAGCTTCAACCTCATAGGACCCGGCCAGGCGCCACAGTTCATGGTGCCCGATTTTTGCACGCAAGTCGCAAAAATGGTCTGTGGACGAAGCCGGGAGCACGTCATGCACGTCGGGAATCTCGATGTGGAACGCGACTTCACGGACGTCCGCGACGGAGTGCGGGCATTCCGCATGGTCATGGAATTGGAGCAGCCCGCGGCAGCATACAACCTGGCGACAGGGAAGGCCACGTCGATTCGGCAGATCCTGGACTGGATCCTCGACGAGGCAGGCATAAGGCCCGAGATTGTGTCCGATGCATCTCGCCGGCGGTCGGGAGAAATAGCGCGAATCCGAGGTGATGCCGGACGCCTGCGCACCGAAACGGGTTGGGCCCCACAACGGGATATTGAAGATTCGGTGCGCGAAGTCTATCGGTGGATCGCCCGGCGATACGAGTGCGGGTCCGGCGCCACGAGTCCAGTCAACGAGAGTGTTCGCAAGTGAACGTCACGGTCATCGGAAGTGGGTACGTGGGATTGGTCGTGGGCGCCTGCCTGGCGGAAACGGGCAACCGGGTGACTTGCGCAGATATCGATGCCGAAAAAATCTCGCGGTTGAATGCGGGCGAGGTGCCGATTTACGAGCCAGGTCTGGATCGGCTGATTTCGCGCAACCTCGCCGAGGGCCGCTTACGGTTCACCACCGAAGTGGGGGCGGCGGTCGAAACGGCCCGGGTAGTATTCATAGCTGTCGGCACGCCCCCGGACGAGGACGGAGCGGCTGATCTGCAGCACGTACTTAATGTGGCGGGTGTTATCGGGCGGCACATGCAGGACGAATTGGTCGTCATCACAAAGAGCACGGTGCCCGTCGGGACCGCCGCGAAAGTGCGATCCGAGATCGAACAGCACACGGACCGGACGTTTCACGTGTGCTCGAATCCGGAATTCCTCAAGGAAGGCGCCGCTGTCGAGGATTTCATGCGTCCGGATCGGGTGGTGTGTGGGATCGAAGCAGACGCCGCGAGGCCGATTCTCGACGAGTTGTACGAGCCGTTTGTCCGTAGCGGCAAGCCGCTGATCTTCATGGACATTGCGTCGGCGGAGCTGACGAAATACGCGGCGAACGCCATGCTTGCCATGCGCATCAGCTTTATGAACCAGATCGCCCTCCTGTGCGAAGTGGCAGGAGCCGACGTGAACCTGGTTCGCAAAGGCATCGGCTCGGATGGACGTATCGGCCCGGCATTCCTGTATGCCGGGGCCGGTTACGGGGGCTCGTGTTTTCCCAAGGACGTGCTCGCACTGATTCGAACCGGCGACGAACTCGGTGTAGATCTCTCGATCATCAGGGAAGTGCACGAAGCCAACGAGAGCCAGAAGCAATTGGTCGGCGGGAAGGTCCGGGCGCGCTTCGGAAACGACTTGAACGGCCGCCGATTCGCGGTCTGGGGGCTTGCCTTCAAGCCTGAGACGGACGACATGCGCGAAGCCGCGTCCGTAGTCCTGATCGAATCACTGCTGGACGCCGGCGCCACCGTCGCGGTTCACGACCCGGTGGCTTTCGAAGTCGCGCGGAAATGGTACCTGGGCGACCGCGTCGAATACGCGGCCGACGAGTATGCGGCGTGCCAGGGGGCCGATGCCCTGATCATCATGACGGAATGGCACCAGTATCGTCGTCCCGAGTGGAGCCGTGTCGAGGCGGGCCTGCGGGAGCCAATCGTGTTCGATGGTCGAAATCTTTTCCAGCCGAGTCGCATGCGTGACGCCGGTTTCGAGTACTATCCGATCGGCATGGAGCAGGTGCAATGAGAATCCTGATCACCGGTTCGGCGGGGTTCCTGGGCTCGCACCTTACGGACCGATTCCTGTCGGACGGGCACTCCGTCATAGGGATGGACAACCTGATTACGGGCAAGCGCCACAACGTTGCCCACCTGTCATCCGAGTCGCGATTTGAATTGATCGAGCACGACGTCACACAGTACATTGACGTGCCTGGAGAGCTTGACGGCGTACTTCACTTCGCATCCCCTGCGAGTCCCGTCGACTACCTGGAGTTGCCGATCCAGACGTTGAAGGTAGGCAGCCTGGGGACACATAATGCGTTGGGCCTGGCGATGGCGAAGGGAGCCAGGTTTCTCCTCGCGTCGACTTCTGAAGTCTACGGCGACCCTCTGGTCCACCCCCAACCCGAAGACTACTGGGGAAACGTCAATCCGATCGGGCCTCGGGGCGTTTACGACGAGGCGAAACGGTTCGCCGAGGCGATGACGATGGCATACCACCGGTACCACGGACTGGATACGCGCGTGGTTCGCATCTTCAACACCTACGGACCTCGAATGCGCCCCTATGATGGTCGGGTCGTTTCCAACTTCATCGTGCAGGCGCTGCTCGGAAGTCCGCTTACGATCTATGGCGACGGTTGCCAGTCACGCAGTTTCTGCTATGTGACCGACGAGGTCGAGGGTATCTATCGTCTGTTCAAGAGCGACATAGTCGATCCCGTAAACATCGGCAACCCGACGGAATACACGATCGGCCAACTTGCGGAGACGGTGCTGGAGCTCGTGGGCTCGGCGGAGGGAGTGCGGTACGTGCCGTTGCCGACAGATGACCCGAAAGTCCGGCAGCCGGATGTCACGCGAGCGAAGGAGTTCCTCGGTTGGGAGGCGAAGGTGTCCCTCCGGGAGGGGCTTGAGAAGACGATCGCCTACTTCAGTGGTCTTCGGGACAGCGGTGATCTGCGTGTCCCGCCGGTCCTGACGGAGGAGTAGCCATGATGGAGGACGGTACGGGCCTGCGTAGACTGTCCGTCGTCATGCCGGTGTACAACGAGCAGGATACGCTCGACAAGATCGTTCGGCGGGTCGCGGCTACGACATTGAAGGCGGAGCTGGTGGCGGTCGATGACGGATCATCGGACGGATCGCTGGAGATACTCCGCCGTCTTGAGTCCGAGGGACTGATCGATCGCGTAATCGTCCACGATCACAACCGCGGCAAAGGCGCTGCACTCGCGAGCGGGTTCGCCGCGGCGACGGGAGACTTCATCATCGTGCAGGACGCGGACATGGAGTACGATCCTAACGAGTATCGTAAACTGCTCGAACCGATTCTGGACGACCGCGCGGATGTAGTGTTCGGATCCCGTTTTCTGGGCGGAGAGCCGCATCGCGTGCTCTACTTCTGGCACTACGTGGGGAACAGATTCCTGACGCTTATGTCAAACATGGTGACCAACCTGAACCTGTCTGACATGGAAACCTGTTACAAATGCTTCCGCCGCGAAGTGCTGGATGGCCTCGTGATCGAGGAGCGAGGCTTCGGGGTCGAGCCCGAATTGACCGCGAAGGTGGCCGCGGGTGGCTGGAGAGTGTACGAGGTCGGTGTTTCCTATAGTGGTCGTACTTACGCCGAGGGCAAGAAGATCGGCTGGAAGGACGGGATCCGTGCGATCTATTGCATCCTCAAATACGGCCTGTTCCGCCGTGGCTCCGGGCCTGTGCCGTCCCCGGCGGTCAACACGACCGGCTGAGCTCGTGATGTGGAGCTCGGGTTGGCGTTCGGTGGCCCGGATACTCGGCGTGCTCGTCATCGTCGGCTGCACGAGCGGTCCGAACGGTGCCACCGAACGAGGCGACCGTCTTCTTGCAGCCGGCGACGTGGACGAGGCGATCGCTGAGTACAAGCTCGCGTTGCGGCAGGAGGGTGAGGAAGCCGCCGTTCTGGTTCGCCTCGGCAGTGCGTATGGCCGCAGGGGCGAAGTGGAGGCGGCGTTGCAGTATTTCCGCCGCACGCTGGCACAGGACTCGTCGTACCGTGATGCCGTCGCCATAGAGCTTACGGAAGCGGCGCGCGTCGCACGGGATGGAGGCTCGCCTGACAACATGGCCAGGGCACTCGAAATGGTGCAGCCGTTAGGAACGGCGTATCTACCTCTGGACCTGAAACTGGAGTTGGCTGCGCACTACGTCGAAGTAAGCGACTACGGTAGAGCGTTGCCACTCTATGTGTCGGCTCTCGGGTCCGGCGAGACGGGCCCGGATACGTGGCTTGCCGCCGCCCGGGCGTTTCAGGAGAGCGGTGGGTGTCGCGAAGGGCTTGCATATTTCGAGCGATACCTCAAGAGTCCGGCTGCTCGCCGGGGGGCTGGCTCGGCCGCCCGCTGGCAGTATGGACAATGTTTGTTTGAGGTCGCTGAGCAGGATCGTGGGGCAGGTAGATCGGCGCCGGCCATGGAGAAGCTGGACCTCCTGATCGGTCAGGGGGTTCCACGTACCTTGCTCGATCGGGCGCATTTCTCACGAGGTGAGATCCTCCGCCGCATCGGGAACCTCGATGCTGCACAATTGGACTATCAGATGGTGCTGGACCTGAACCCGGCTCTCACCGGGCCGTTGGTCCGGGCAGCACAGGAAAGAATCCGCGAAATCCGCTACGGGAAACCATAGAAACTCGTGACTGAACCAACAGCCAGGAGGCCCCGGCTCGCCTCCTCCACCGTTTCGCGTCTCGCTCTGCTGGTGGCGGCCTTGCTTCCGCTGAGTTGCAGCGTGGCACTACCTCCAACGGACGCGACGCCGACAGAGCGGTTCCATTGGGCTACGGACAGGTACGAGACCGGGAAGTACGCAGACGCGATTCGCGGCTTCCGCGACCTGCTGTTCCGTGAGCCGCTGCATGCAACGGCGGACAGTGCCCGGTATCTGTTGGCGGAGTCCTACCTTCGGACGCATCAGAACCTGCTTGCCGCGAACGAGTTCCGGATGCTGGCAACGAGTCGACCGAACAGTCCGGTCGCGGATGATGCCCAATTCGGAATGTGCCGTGCCTACTGGGGGTTGTCTCCATCTGTGGCACGGGACCAGGAATACACGCGACGCTCGATCGAAGCCTGTACCCGCCTGGTCGAGTTCTTTCCGCGCAGCGACCTGGGGACAGATGCCCGATCGATGATCGCCGAGGCCCGCCAGAAGCTCGCGGAAAAGCAGGCTCGGGTCGGGTCCTGGTACTACGGATTGAAGCTCTACGAATCCTCCATCATCTACTTCGAGTCGCTGGTGCAGGAATACCCCGAGGCCGCCGTCGTGCCGAGGGTGCTCTATATGCTGCACGACAGCTACTCACAGGTAGGCTTTCGTGCCGAAGCGGACGCGGTTCGGGAGCATTTGTTGACACGATATCCCGACAGTCCGGAGGCGCGGATCTTTGGCGGCGGGTCGAGGGACACATCGGGCGAATGAGTCGAGATCGCCGGCTTGGCGTATTTGGCGGTGCTTTCGACCCCCCGCACATCGGGCATCGCGTGGTGGCGCTGGATGTTTGCGAGCGGCTCGAACTCGAGCGGCTGATCGTCGTACCGACGGCCCACCCGCCGCACCGGAGCACCACGTTTGCGCCTGCGGTCCGTCTCGCTCTCACGCGGCGTGTGTTTGAAGACGATGAGTGCATCGAAGTAAGCGACGTCGAATACGAGACCGACGAGATCTCGTACACGGTGAGCACTCTGAACCGCATCAAACAGGCAACCGGTGCCACCGACCTGTGGCTGGTCATCGGATCGGATCAGTACACGGTGTTCGGGACATGGCATCAACCGGAGCGCATTCTGGAGTTGGCGAAGTTGGCCGTGATGCGGAGGGGCGACGATATCGTCCTGCCCGATCCCAGATTCCCATTCGAACCCGTAGACGTTACGCGCATCGATGTATCGGGGGAGCTGATCAGACGGCGGCTCTCGGCAGGTCAGTCGATTCGGTACCTCGTGCCGGACTCGATTCGGGCCGACGTGGAACACGAAGCTGAACATTTGATGGGACATAGAGGGATATGCTGAAGGGAATCATCAACGCCGTCCTGGGCACTCGCTTCGATCGCGAGATGAAGAAGCTTCAGCCGATCGTCAACGCGATTCTGGAGCACGAAGAAGCGATCGTTTCGATCAGCGAGGAAGAGCTGAAGGGTCGTACTCAGATCTTCCAGGCACGGATTGGTGAGCGGACCGAGGCGATCGAGACGGAGGTCGCAGAGCTCCGGGAGGAGCGGCGTCACACCGAGGAGACGACAGACCGGGAAGGGCTCACTCAGCGGATTGCGGGAGCGGAGGACGAACTCCGAGCGGCCACCGACGAGGTGCTGGACGAAATCCTGCCGGAGGCGTTCGCCGTGGTTCGAGAGGCCTGCCGTCGCCTGTTGAATGCGGAGATCGAGGTTACCGGAAACCGGCTGCGCTGGGAGATGGTCCCATACGACGTGCAGTTGATCGGTGGGATCGTCCTGCACCAGGGCAATATTGCCGAGATGGCGACGGGTGAAGGAAAAACGCTTGTCGCTACGCTGCCTTTGTACCTGAACGCATTGGCCGGTAAAGGCGCCCACCTCGTCACGGTTAACAACTACCTGGCCCGCCGGGACTCCCAGTGGATGGGAACGGTCTACAAGTACCTCGGCCTCACCGTTGGCTGCCTCGACGACACCCAGCCTGGCTCGCCGGAACGTCGTGCCGTCTACGCCTGCGACATCACCTACGGAACCAACAACGAGTACGGGTTTGACTATCTGCGCGACAACATGGTCGTGCGGATCGAGGATCGGGTGCAGCGGCCCCACCCGTACGCGATCATCGACGAGGTCGACTCGGTCCTGATCGACGAAGCGCGCACGCCGCTGATCATAAGCGGTCCGGTGGGCACGGCGGATGACCAGCAGGTCTACAAGAAATACAATGCTCAGGTCGCATCGCTAGTGCGTAAGCAGCGAAATATCGTCAACGAACTGGTGGCGGCCGCCGAAGCAGGGTGGCGGAAGCTGGAGGCCGAAGACGACGATACCGGTGAGTTCGAGGTCGGCAAGTACCTGCTGGCCGCGCAGCGCGGCGGACCGAGGAACAAACGATTACTAAAACTGCTGAACGAGACAGGCGTCAAGCAACTGCTGTTAAAGACGGAGGGTGTGCTGATTCGGGACAAGTCACTCGCCGACGTAGACGAAGAGCTGCTGTATACGACGGACGAAAAGGGTCACACCATCCAGCTCAGCGACCAGGGCCTGGATGTGCTGAGTCCCGGGGACCCCGAGGCGTTCGTCGTTCCTGATATCTCCGAGGCTGTCAAGAAGATCGACGATAGCGAGGCGCTGTCGGCCGACGAAAAGCGGGAGCGCGTCCAGGATCTCGAAAGAGAGTACGCCGAGAAGTCGGAGCGAATTCACATCATCCATCAACTCGTCAAAGCACATGCCCTGTATGAGCGTGATGTCGAGTACGTGGTAGAGGCGGGCGAAGTCCTGATCGTCGATGAGTTCACCGGGCGGAAGATGACCGGTCGCCGCTGGAGCGACGGCCTGCATCAGGCGGTGGAAGCGAAGGAAAACGTCAGTGTTCGAGGCGAGACCCAGACGCTGGCCACCGTCACGATTCAGAACTTCTTCCGCATGTATGACAAGCTGTCCGGCATGACCGGCACGGCGGAAACGGAAGAGACCGAATTTCACGAGATCTACGGCCTGGACGTGGTCGTGATTCCGACGAATCGGCCGATTCGCCGAATGGACAGCGACGACTTGCTGTATCGAACCAAGAGAGAAAAATACGCGGCTCTGCTCGACGAAATCGAACGATTGCACGGCCGTGGGCTGCCGATTCTGGTCGGCACGACGAGCGTCGACGTGTCGGAGACCGTGTCTCGGATGTTGAAGCGTCGCGGACTGGCCCATGAGATTCTCAACGCGAAGCAGCATGAGCGCGAGGCAGACATCGTGGCCCAGGCCGGCCAGCCTGGCGCGATCACGATTGCCACGAACATGGCCGGTCGCGGCACCGACATCAAACTCGGCGCCGCCGTAGTGAAATGTGGTGTATGCGGGATTCAGTCGAGCATCGCCGCGTTCGGACAGTTGGACGAGACGGCCGATCTCAACCAGGACCAGGTCAAGACACTGGGGTGCTATGCAGACACGCCCTGCGGCTTGCAGATTCTGGGCACCGAGCGACACGAATCACGACGCATCGATCGCCAGCTCAGGGGCCGCTCCGGTCGGCAGGGCGACCCCGGGGCGAGCAAGTTCTTCATGTCACTCGAAGACGACCTGATGCGCTTGTTTGCCACCGACAGAGTGGCGACCGTGATGGACAAGCTGGGGGCCGAAGAAGGTGAAGTAATCACTCATCCGTGGATGACGAAGGCCATCGAGAAGGCCCAGCGGCGAGTCGAATTGCAGAATTTCCAGGCCCGAAAGCGTTTGCTCGAGTACGACGATGTGATGAACCAGCAGCGCGAGGTCGTCTATGACCTGCGTCTGTTCGCCCTCGAAGGAGGAGAAGACCTCAAGGGCGAGGTCTGGGAGATGATCGAAGCATCTGTAGGGACCGACTTCGAGCAGATCATCACGGCCGGAAGCCTGGCCGATGACTGGGACCTCGATGCCCTTCGCGAGAAAATCCTCCTCAACTACTTCCTGCTGCCGACCTTGCTGGACGTCTCGGGCGTGGATCCCATCGACTACCCGTGGGCGGACACGGAGGAACTCGAGACCGCCCTGATCGAATTCGTCAACGACGCCTACCATGCGAAACTGGAGTCTTTCGGCGAGGCATGGGAGCAGATTCTCAGCTTCATCACGCTGTCCGTGATCGATGGTAAGTGGAAGGATCATCTGTACGACCTGGATCTTCTGCGCGACTCGATCCGCTACCGGGCGTATGGACAAAGGGATCCACTGGTTGAATACAAAGGGGAGGCTTTCGAGGCGTTCGTGGATCTGATGGACGATATGCGGCGAGCGATGGCCAATCGACTGTTCCGCGCTCAGCTGGAACAGCCACGGGCCATGCGTGCTCAGCGCGTTACCCGGCTGAGCGGTCCGTCGGATGCACCGAGCACGGGCGTGGCTGGCGCGGGTCCAGCAACTGGACAGCTCGCGGGTCGAGCCGCGCGTCCCGAGGCGAGCCCGACCGGTAT
>CBDUXS010000016.1:0-14414 GCA_965371255.1 uncultured bacterium | reverse complement strand
ACGGCCGGGTACGTCGCCTTCCGCAGCACGGCATCCCGTCCGCTTTCCTTACCGAGTTCGTCGGTCGTCCCCCGCAAGTCGAGGATGTCATCTATGGCCTGGAATGCCAGCCCAAGCCGCATGCCGAAACGTTCCAGCCGATCGACATCAGCAGGGCAAGCTCGCGACGCGATCCCACCCATCGCAACGGAGGCTGCGATCAATTTCGCAGTCTTGCCCTCATGAATCCTCTCCAGGCCGTCCGGTGTCACCGACTGCCCCTCGGCCCGCAGATCGAGGAGCTGACCGCCAACCATTCCCTGCCCGCCGGCTGCTGACGTGAGCCGGACTACCAGACGAGCGGTCCGGTCAGCGGAGAGTCCGAGCCGAATGCCCGCCAGGCCGATCGTGCGGACGGCGAGCGGCATCATGGCGGCGCCTGCCAGCACGGCCGCCCGGACGCCGAAACGGACGTGCAGAGTTGGACGCCCCCTGCGCAACACGTCGTCATCCATGCACGGGAGATCGTCGTGCACGAGTGAGTAGGCATGCACGAGTTCGACACTGCAAGCAAGACCGGCCGCGTCCTCTGCCCGGCCACCGGTCGCCTTGAAGGCTACCATCAGCAGGAGCGGTCGAATCCTTTTTCCATGACCCAGAACCGCGTAGCGGATCGCCTCCGCCGATGCATCCGGCGCATCCGTCAACAAGTCATCAAGCAAGCGAGGCAATGTCGCGTCCACCTGTCGCCGATACCATTCGATCGTATTCGGCTGCACGGCAGCTTCCCTCATGAGCCGTCAGGCCCGCCGCTCTCATCACGGACGGGCACCTCGAAGCCGATGGCCTCGAGATCTCCGGAGGCCGCTTCGATCAGTTCCTCCACCCGACCCTCGGCCGCGTCCAGCAGGCGACCGGCATCCCTGAGGCACGAAACGCCCCGCTCGAACAAGGACAGGGCCTCATCCAGCTCCAGGTCCTGCGCCCCAAGGCGGTCCACGGTCGCCTCCAGATCGACCAGCAGCTGCTCGAATGTTGCCGCCGTGGGCACCTGTTCAGTCACGCAATGTCTCCTTCGCCTCGGTTTTGCACCGAACGCTGCCGTCCACCACGCGCAGATCGAACGACTCGCCTATCTCGAACATACTCGTGTCGCGCATCAGGCGGCGCTCGCTATCGAGCGGTACCGCATATCCGCGCGCCAGGGTGCCCAGCGGACTCAGTGCCTCCAGGCGGCCCGCCACACGGACCCGGCGATCCCGGCGGGCCTGCAGTCCCCTCCTGATGCGGTCGTCGAGCCCCACTCCCGCCATTTTCGCTCGCTCGCGTCCCCGGAGGGTGCGCAGCCTCAGCGTCTCGACCAGCGTGCCGGCCCGCAACTGAAGCTCCGCCAGCAGGACATCCGTGTCTGGAACGAGCACCTCTCCAGATGCCGAAGGCGTCGGGGCGCGAACATCGGCGACCAGATCCGCCATCGTAACGTCGATCTCGTGGCCAACGGCCGATACCGTGGGAACGGGACACGCCGCGATCGCCCGTGCGACGACTTCCTCGTTGAACGCCCACAAATCCTCTACCGACCCGCCGCCACGTGTGAGAACGACCACATCACAAGCTCCATGACGGACCAACCGCCCGAGCGCCGCCGCAATACTCAAACCCGCCCCCTCGCCCTGAACGCGACAGTCCGAGATCAGAACGCGTACCCAGGGAGCCCTGCGGCGTACGACAGTCAGGACATCGCGCAATGCGGCTCCCGATCGAGAGGTCACGACGCCGATACGCGCTGGTACGCTGGGCAGCGGGCGCTTTTGCTCCGGATCGAGCATTCCTTCCGCAGCCAGCTTGGCTTTCAGCTTCTCGAATGCCAACCGCCACAGTCCCTCGCCCTCTGCGCGGACATCCCGGACTACGAGCTGATAGCTGCCCCGGGCCCCGTAGATGGTCGGTTTGCCGTGTGCCACGACCCGCATTCCCTCCTCGGGGTGTGCGGGAAGCCGGTTCAGATCCGACCGCCACATGACGCAGGAAATCTGCGCAGTTTCATCACGGAGGCTGAAGTAGCAGTGGCCGGAACGGTGTGGACGCCAGTTCGACACCTCACCGCCGACCCACAGCGACCCTAGCGCTCCCTCCACCAGACGGCGCGCCCGTTCATTGAGATCGGCGACGGAGACGGCGGTTTCCGGTGCTCCACCCGCTGCTGGGACCGGATCGGAGTCACACACGTCGGGCAGTTCGGGCTCGGCCGCAGGTGAGCCATCAAACAGGGGAATCCGGCCTGGTGTCACGGCCCGGTGGCGGTCATCCGGCGCCGAGCCGGGCCGCAGCCATCGCCGTGTTGCTGAGCAGCATGGCGATCGTCATTGGACCCACGCCTCCCGGCACCGGCGTGATCCAGGAGGCCTTTTCTGCCACGGAGTCGAAGGCCACGTCACCCACGAGCCGATATCCCTTCGCGGCGGATGGATCATCGACGCGGTTTACGCCTACGTCGATGACGACTGTCCCCTCTGAGACCATGTCCGCCGTCACCGATTCCGGGCGTCCAACCGCCACTACGAGAAGGTCCGCCTGGCGTGTGATGGCTCCCAGATCGGCTGTCCGGCTGTGCGCCAGGGTGACGGTCGCGTTGGCCACTGGTCCCTTCTGCGACAGGATCGTGGCCATCGGCCGACCCACGATGTTGGAGCGGCCGACGATGACCGCATTCCGGCCGGCCGGGTCGAAACCGATGTGCTCCAGCATGACCTGAATTCCCGCGGGGGTACAGGGCCGGAACGCGTCCGGATCTCCGCTCGTCATGCGTCCGACGTTGACGGGGTGAAATCCGTCGATGTCCTTTTCGGGACGGATGCGTTCCATCACCGTTCGCTCGTCGATGTGGTCCGGAAGCGGCAACTGAACCAGGATGCCGTGGATGCTGGTGTCAGCGTTCCACTCGTCCAGGATCCCGAGGATCTCGACTTCCGAGGCGTCAGCAGGCATTCGTCGGTCGATGGTCTGAATACCGACTTCGTCGGCGGCACGCTGCTTCATCCCGACATAGACCCGAGACGCCGGATTCTCTCCGACCAGCATGACGGCCAGACAGGGCTCGACTCCGGAGCATTTCAGTTCGTCTACCCGCTGCCGAACCGACTGTCTTACGTCAGCCGCGATTGCCTTGCCGTCAATGAGTTGAGCCGACACGAATTACCTCCGCTGGTTCAGCGGGCGAAGTTCACAGACCGTGACTCGCGAACCACCACGACCTTGATCTGTCCGGGGTATTGAAGTTCCTCCTCGATCATCCGAGCCGTCTGCTCACTGATCTCCGACATCCGGTCGTCGTCCACTTGTTCGGGCATGACCATCACCCGAATTTCACGTCCCGCCTGGATTGCATACACCTTGGCGACGCCCGTGTGGGATCGCGCGATTTCCTCCAACTTCTCGAGCCGCTTGACGTACAGGTCGAACGACTCACGACGTGCCCCGGGCCGCGCACCGCTGATCGCGTCAGCGGCCGTGACGAGAAACGTCTCCGGATAGCGGGCCGGCTCTTCACCGTGATGCGCTCGAATGGCGTTCAGAACGGCATCCTTCTCACCCACCCGCTTGCACAGATCGTAACCGATCTCGACGTGGCTGCCCTCCTGGACATGCGTGAGACCTTTACCGATGTCATGCAGCAGACCCATGCGCTTGCAAAGGTCCGCATCCAGGCCCAGTTCCGCGGCCATCGTCGCAGACAGAAGGGCGACCTCGCGCGAGTGCGCCAGCTGATTCTGCCCATAGCTCGTACGGAACCGCAGGTTGCCCAGCACGTCCACGAGTTGCCCGTTGAGGTCGTGAATTCCGAGCTCGTACAGCACCTCCTCGGCTGCTTCTCGCATCTTCGTCTTCACTTCACCCGCGGCCCTTTCCACCGTCTCCTCGATCCGGCCGGGATGAATCCGCCCGTCAGTGACCAGGCGTTCCATCGCAATCCTAGCGACTTCGCGGCGAATGGGATCGAAGCTGGAAAGGATGACGGCCTCAGGTGTGTCATCGACGACGACGTCCACACCTGTCGCGGCCTCGAACGAGCGGATATTCCGTCCCTCTCGTCCGATGATACGACCCTTCATGTCGTCGCTCGGCAACGGAACCACGGAGACGGTGATCTCCGACGAGTGGTCGACGGCGAGTCGCTGCACCGACATGGCGATGATCTTCCGGGCCTCGCGCTCCGAGTCGCGTCGCGCCTGCTCCCGGATGTCTCGGACGGTCTGAGCGGCGTGCGCCCGCGCTTCGTCTTCAATGCGGCTGATCAGGGTCTCGCGAGCCTGCTCGGCTGACAAGCCTGCGGCCTTCTCCAGTTGCCGGTCGAGTTCGTTCCCGCGCGTCTCCAGGGCCGCCTCGCCCGACTCAAGTTCGCGGCGGCGGGCTGCGAGTTCTTCTTCGCGCGATTCCAGCCGCTCACTTCGCTGGTCGATCAGTTCGAGCTTGCCTGCGACTCCTTCGTCCCGCTCCGTCAGGCGTTTCTCGAACGCTTCCACATCTGACCGGCGGCCCTCCAACTCGGAGAGGAGTTCTTCCTTGAGCCGATACCCCTCTTCTTTTCCTTCCAGCGCCGCGGATCGACGGATCGTCTCCGCCTCTTCACGCGCCGCCTTGAGCAGGACCTCCGCCTCGGAATCGGCGCCTTTCCGCACCTTCGCAGAACGGCGGGCCTCTAACGCCCTTCCGACGATTGCCCCGCCGAGGAGCGCTATCGCCGCGATGCCCAGCGTTAAAAGGTCCATGGGCCGACTCCATTGTATCTATCGTTAAGGGAGTCCATGCGGTGGCTCCCGGTTTTGTAGATGCGGCTCGCAAGCTGTCAGGAACCCAATTCGGCCTGCGTTGCCCCCCTGTTCAGCGCGCTCTCCACGCGGTTTCGCAATTCGCTGATGCGGGAGTGGACCAGTTTAACTTGACCCTCCTGCTCAGCCCGGACCTTAAACAACTCGTCCGTGATCTGCATGGCGGCCAGTATCGCCGCCTTGTGAGGTTCGGAAACGTGCCCAGAAACGTGGACCGACTGGACTCGCTCGTCCACATGTTCAGCACACGCCCGCGTGTAGTCCGCGCCTGCCTCCGACCGGAGAGCATATTCGTCGCCGAAAATCGTAACGCGAATGGCGGTCCTCGATGCATCACTCATAATGTCTCGTCCTCCATGACGACGAGCCGACCACGAATCCGGCCTGCCCGCTCACGTGCTTCTCGGATGACGTCGCGGAGCCGGCTGTTCTCGTCCGACAGCTCGCCGAGCCGCTCCTCGAGATTGGCCGGTTCTCCCGGTCTCACACCCGAGGACTGCAGAGTCTTCTCCAGCTTGCCGCTGCGGTCCTCGGCGGCTGCCACTCGCTGCCGCATGCCGTCCAGTTCCTCGATCAGAGCGCCAACCGCTCGCTCCAGTGCTTCGAGCTCCTGCGCGACAGCAGCGCTGTCAGGACTCCCTGACTCGGACATCAAGTTCCTCCCTGAGCTTCGTCACAATCGACGCGACACCTGCCTCGATTTCGGCATCCGTGAGAGTACGGCCTTCGGCACGAAATATGAGGCGCCAGGCGATGCTGCGTCCGCCACTGCCAATGCCCTCGCCTTGATATACGTCGAAAGGCCGCACCGAGACCAGTTCCTCCGGCCCCGTCAACCCAATCAGTTCGGCCACGGCAGCCGCCGTCGTATCGTCCGGAATATGCAGCGCGAGATCCCGACTCGCCGATGGGTGAGTCGGCAATTCCCGGTACTGCCTGGAATCGTCGACTCCGACTGCGTTCAAACGGAATTCCGCCGCGAACACGGCACCTGCCCATGGCGGCCCATCTACGGAGTCCGGGCTCACACGGCCGGCCGCACCGACCAACTGGTCTCCGTCGAACATGGCGATCCTGTCGTCACCGAGCCAGTCGGCAAACCCGAATCCGGGTTGATCCTCGGCCGGCAGTCCGGTTTGCAGTTCGACTCCGGGAAGGAGATCGGACAGTTCTTCGATAAGGCCGCGCAGGTCCCAGAAATCCGTGTCCTCGGCCGCCGCGCTCCAATGCTCCCGCTGCCTGGCCCCGGTGACGACGAGCCCGACGCGCACCTCTTCGAGGTAGGCATCGCGCAATTCGGCGCCGGAATCGGCGGCAGGATGAAAACGAAACACCGTCCCGATCTCAAACAGCCGGACCGCCCGATGGCCACGCGTGAAGTTGTGTTCGAGCCTGTCCATCAACGGCGGCACGAGATCCGTTCTGAGCACGGCCTCGGTCGCCGATAGCGGGTGCAGCAAACCGATTCGATCCTCCCGTGCCCTCGAGGCCGCCACCATCGGGAGGCCGCGAGCTTCCAGAAAACCGCGGGACGTGAGGTGCCGCGATACGATTTCCCGTCTTCGCCAGATCGGGTCGTCGGGAACCGTAGTGGGCCGGAATGACCGGCTCTCTGTCGGAAAGCTCTCGTATCCGTAGCGGCGCGCCACTTCCTCGAGCAGGTCTGCTTCCCGTCGCACGTCGTTGCGCCAGGAAGGTACCCGGATAAGTAATTCGGCTTCGGGAGCCGGTTCGCCCTCCACCTCCGCTTCGAATCCGATAGGTCTCAGCAATCCAAGGATCTGTTCGGATGACAGGCGTAGCCCGAGCACGCGCTTCACCTGCCCCGGCCGAAACGGCACCACTGGCAACGGTTCCTCCGGCCGGCCGACACGAATCGCCGCGGAGTCGGCAGTTCCACCGCCCACGGCAAGGATCAGCTGAACGCAACGTTGCAATGCCTCGGCCATGGACCGCTCGTCAATTCCCCGTTCGAAGCGGTACGATGCGTCCGTAGACAGACCAGCGTGCGAGGCAGTGCGTCTCGTATGACCCGGATCGAACCAGGCGCATTCCACGAGCACTTCGGTGGTCGCATTCGAGACCTCGCTGTTGTCGCCTCCCATCACACCCGCGAGCGCGATAGGCCGGGAGGCGTCGGCTATTACGGTGGTCACCGGATCGAGGTCATGGCGCGATCCGTCCAGCGTCGTCAGAACCTCGCCTGCGACCGCCGCCCTGATATGTATTTCCTGACCTTCGATACGCCGCAGATCGAAAGCGTGTAACGGCTGGTTCATCTCGAGCAGAACGTAATTCGTGGCGTCTACGATGTTATTGATCGGCCTTGAACCCGCCGCCCGTAACCGGGCCTTCAGCCAATCCGGGGACGGGCCTAAGCGAATACCGCGCACCACTGCCGCCAGGTACCGGAAGCACCGGGTATCGTCTTCGATCCGGACCTTCAGACCGGCCGCGCTGACCGCATCGGATCCGTCCACCCACTCAGGGTCCCAGGATGCGGCCAGCGATGGCAGTGTGATATCGGCGACACCGCCCGGTGCCAGTTCCCGAGCGACTCCAACGTGGCACGCCAGATCCACGCGATTCGGCGTCAGATCCAATTCGAGTCGCGTGTCTGGAAGTCCGAGCACACGCGCGATTGGGGTGCCCGGCTCCTGGCCCTCATCCAAGCGGAGGATTCCGTCACTGTCGCGGCCGATGCCCAGTTCCTTCTCTGAACACAGCATCCCGCTGCTGACGATGCCCCGGATCTTGCGCTGCTCGATAGTGAAGCCACCAGGCAATGACCCACCCGGCGCGATGAATGGATAGAAGGCACCCTCAACCACATCAGGAGCTCCGCAAACGACCTCGAGCGGCTCGCCTCCCGCATCGACCTGACACAACGTGAGTCGGTCAGCGTTCGGATGCTTCTCGACACGTATGACGCGCGCGACGACGACATCGTTCAGGACCTGTCCGATCGACTCTACCCGGTCCACGGGAACCGCCTGCAGGCTCAGGTGCTGCGCGAGTTCCTCCGCCGGTTCGGCGATGGTCGGCGCGAGAGACCGCAGCCATGATACGGAGATGTCCATTAGACGAACTGTTCCAGAAAGGCCACGTCGGCCTCGTAAAGCAGGCGGATGTCAGGGATCCGGTAGCGCAACATGGCAATCCGTGCGGGACCCATGCCGAACGCGTAGCCCGAATACTTCTCCGAATCCAGCCCCACCGCGTCGAACACGGCTGGATCGACCATGCCGCTGCCCATGATCTCGATCCAACCGGTTCCCTTGCAGGCGGAGCAGCCCGATGCATCGCACAGGAAACACGACACATCCACTTCCGCCGAGGGCTCGGTAAATGGGAAGTACGAAGCCCGAAACCGCGTACGAACTCCCGAGCCAAAGAAGCGCCGGACGAAGAAGTCAATCGCCGCCCGGAATTCGACGAAGTCGATTCCCTCATCTACCGCCAGCCCCTCGATCTGCTCGAATGCGGGGGCGTGCGAAGCGTCAAACGCGTCGCGTCGATAGCAAAGACCGGGTGCCAGAACCCGGATCGGCGGCTCGCTCGTCATCATCACGCGCGCCTGGACGGGGGACGTATGCGTGCGCAGCAGGATGCCGTCATCGAGATAAAACGTGTCGTGCATGTCCGCTGCGGGATGATCTAGCGGAATGTTCAGAGCCGTGAAGTTGTACCAGTCGGTCTCGATTTCCGGCCCTGCGGCCCGCGAGAACCCCAGCTCCCGGAAGATCTCGCAGATCTCATCGATTACCTGGGTCACCGGATGGCAACCACCGATCCATGCGCGACGGCCCGGCAGCGTCAGATCCAGCGCCGATCCCGGTGCCGCCGGTTTATCCGCGAGTTTGGCGAGGCAGTCCTTCAGGGCGTCCTCGAGGTCCCGCTTGACCTCGTTGGCCAGACGCCCGGCCAGAGGCCGTTCCTCGGGGGGCGCGCTGCCGAGGCTCGCCATGGCGGCTGGCAGCTCCCCGCTGCGACCCAGGAAGTGGACTCGCGCGGACTCGAGTTCCAATTCGTCGCTCGCATCGCCAATCGCCGCGAGGCCGTCAAGCCGAATGGCCTCCAGGCGCTGTTGCAGCGACGTGCCGTCAGACGTCATGGGACGTCATCGGTTCGTCAGTGGGTGTGTTCTTTGGCGATCCGCGCCAATTCAGCGAACGCCTCCGGTTCCCGGACCGCAAGATCTGCCAGCACTTTGCGATTGACCTCGACACCTGCTGTCTTGAGCCCATGGATGAAGCACGAGTAGGACATGTCGTGCTGCCGGGTCGCGGCGTTGATCCGCGCAATCCACAGCCGACGGAAGTCGCGCTTCTTCCGGCGCCTGTCCCTGTACGCATCCGACCAACCGCGTTCAACGGCATTCTTCGCTGTACGATACAGCTTCGACCGGGCGCCAAACTGGCCCCGGGCGCTCTTCAGTATCTTCTTCTTCCGCTTGTTTCGAGCGACGCTACTCGTCACGCGTGCCATGGTCGTATCCTCCGGTCTTCCGTCAGCCGCCGAGCAGCCGCTTGACGCGCTTAAGGTCCGCCTTTGCCACCAGCGTCGAATGGCGCAGTTTGCGCTTCCGCTTGGGGCTCTTCTTAGTCAGCATGTGGCTGCGGAACGCCTTGTTGCGGCGGTATTTTCCCGTGCCGGTCTTCGTAAACCGCTTGGCGGCCGATCGGTTCGTTTTCTGTTTGGGCATCTCGAGCCCCTCCTCAAGTCCGCGGCGCAACGAGCATCGTCATCGTCCGCCCCTCTTTGCGTATGTCTGCTTCCACGACGATGGTCTCGCCGAGCTCAGTCTTGATCTTCTCCAGGACACGTTCACCCAATTCCGGATGCGTCATCTCCCGGCCCCGGAACCGGAGTGTGAACTTCACTTTGTCGCCCTCCTCCAGAAACCGGCGGGCATGCCTCATCTTGAAGCTGTAGTCATGTTCTTCGATCTTCGGCCGAAGCTTGATTTCCTTTACCGTGATCGTGTGCTGCTTCTTCTTGGCCTCCTTGGCCTTCCGAGCCTGCTCGTACTTGTACTTTCCATAGTCCATGACCCGGCAGACCGGCGGCCGTGAGTTCGGCGCGACCTCGACAAGGTCAAGCCCCGCATCCGAGGCAATGTCACGCGCCTCGTCCGTGGTGATGATGCCGACCTGCTCTCCGTGCTGGTCGATGAGCCGGATCGGGCTGATCCGGATCCTGTCGTTTACACGTAGGTCGTCTTGGCTCACTTCCCCTCTTTCCTGACTGGTTCCACCGGACGGCGGCCAGGCCTGTACTAAGCCTGCGACCTGGCCAAAAAACGACAACGCCCGGTTCGGCTGGAGCCGACCGGGCGCAACACGGGGGCACGGAGACCGCTGGTCCTCGTACCCTCATACCCGGCAGCTGTGACACGAAACCGCGCCACGCCGAAAGGTGGGAGCAACATTGCTCCACTTCCCTAGTTTGTCGCCGCGAACATAGGCGAGGCCACTCTGCAAGTCAACGCCGTTACGCTGTCCTTACAAGCCCGGCCCGTCCAGGTTGCACGATGCCCGCGGAGCGCATAAGTATCGGCCGCTATCGGACGCTATCGGGCGAGGCCGTTGGCGACGAATGCATTCGGATCGATGGAGGAAATCGTGATGCGAGGGACATTATTCATAATGGCAGCCGTCGTCACGGCTGCCTGCGGCGCGGGAGCGGATTCGGCCGCTGGTGGCCAGGCGGACGGATGGGTCGCCGGCGATTCGGCTCAAATGGAACGATGGAGAGTCGAACTCATCGAGGCGGACCGCGGGTTCGAGCAACGCGTGCAGAAAACGGGGCTCGGAGCCTGGCTCCACGCCTTCGGGTCAGGCGGGATGATGATCTCCGGAGGTGCTGTGCATGCTGGCCAGGAAGGCATCCGGCAGGCCGTTCTGCCCCTGTTTGCCGACCCGGCGTTTGAGATGACCTGGGATCCGACCTTCGCATCCGTTGGTTCCGGAAACCTGGGCTATACCGTCGGCACGTATGAAATGACGCTCACTGGAGAGGACGGTCCGGTAACCGAATCTGGTGCTTACCTGACGATCTGGCGTCGTACTGAGGACGGTGCGTGGCACGTAGAAGCAGATATCGGAAGCCCCGGCGACCAGTAGCCAGGGCCAACCGGCACACGCCGCCGAAAACCTATCAGTCGTCCAGGGCCAGTCGTGCGGCACGCAATCGCTCCGGCGTGCCAATCTCGAACCAATTCGCCGCCGTGACATCGAACGGTTCGATCAGCGACCCATCGCCTGATAGGCGCAAGTAGAGGTCGATCACGGAAAACGCACCGCTCTCCTCCACAAGGTCGAACACCGCACCGGATACGACGTGAATGCCGGAGAAAGCGAGCCGCCGCACGGTCCCGACAATCGACCTTGCATCCGTTCGGCTGCCATCGCGCACATCCAGTCTCCCCTGAAGTCCGGCATCATCGAATAGCAGATACCGGGACGTCGGTCGCTGCTGCACGGCCAGCGTCGCCAGGCAGCGAGATGAGTCGTGCTCCTCGAACAATCCTTTCAGGTCGACGGACGTAATGATGTCGACGTTGTGAACGAGAATTGGCACCTTCTTATCAAATAGATCGCGCGCGTGAACCAGTCCCCCACCCGTTTCCAGCGGCATCGCCTCTTCTCGCGACACCAGGATTTCCGCCGTAGACGGACGGCCTGCGAGTACGGACTCGACCTGCAGAGCATGGTGATGTGTGTTGACGACGATTCGCCGCACACCCGCGGCTTCCAGGGCTGAGAGTGTTCGTTCGAGCTGCGTGATGCCGCCGACTTCAACGAGCGCCTTGGGGATCCGATCGGTCAGCGGTTGTAACCGACGCCCCAGACCCGCGGCGAATACAAGCGCCTGCATGTTAGGAGCCTGTCGGAGGACAGGGGCTAGCCGCGTTACGGGCGGCAGGCCACATCGGCCGTTCCCTGTGCTCCAACACGACCCGGACATCAGGACAGGCCGTGCGCACTCTTTCAGCCAGGAATTCGGCAAAATAGACGGATCGGTGCTGTCCACCGGTACAGCCGAACGACACGGATAGGTAGTCGAATCCTCGCCGCCGGTACTCCTCGACCTGGGCCAGGCTCAGCGTGACCGTATGCTCCAGAAACGCGGCAGCCTCGGGTAACCCGGCCAGATGATCTCCGACTGCTGCATCCAGACCGGTGAGCGATACGAACTCCGGCTGGCGGCCCGGATTCGGAATCGCCCGGCAGTCGAACACGTGGCCTCCTCCATGGCCTGACTGGTCCTCCGGATAGCCGCGACGATAACTGAAACTCCGGATATGTACGGTCAGACTGGCGTCGTCCTCGACTCCACCGGATCTGCCGCCCCACGTGTCGGCAATTCGCCGAAACACGCCTTCCAACTCCGGCATCGATGCGGGGAGGCCATCGGCCAGCAGTCCAGCGAGATTCCGGGCGGCAAGTGGTACGCTGCGCAGAAAACGTGGTTTGCGTTCAAAGAATCCCCGGTAGCCATAAGCTCCCAGCGCCTGGGCAATTCGGATGATCACGAATCCGCGGTACGCAGCCATGAACTCCGCCCGATCCAATGCCACAAGAGGATCGAGCTCCGTCAAATAGTGCTCCAACAGTTCGGCGCGGACCGACTCCGGAATGCTTGCCTTCGCATCGTAGAGTAGCGATGCCACATCATATTGAAGGGCCCCTCGACGGCCTCCCTGGTAGTCGATGAACTTCGGTCCCTCGCCGGTGAGCATGACGTTGCGGGACTGAAAGTCGCGGTACAGAAAGAATTCACGACCAGCACCCAGCAGCAGATCCGTCAGTGTGTCGAAATCCCGCTCCAACCGTGCTTCGTTGAACGGAACGTGAGCCAGCTTAAGGAAATGGTACTTGAAGTAATTCAAGTCCCAGGTGATCGATCGGCGGTCGAACTCGGCGTGGGGGTAGGCCACGGAGTAGTCCGCTACACGGTGACCATCGACCTGAAAACGAGGCAGACATCCGATCACTTCGCGGTACACTGTCACCATCGAAGCAGGAAACTCACCGCCTTCGCTTTCACGGGCCTCTGCGAGAGCGGAAAACAGCGTTACATCGCCTAGATCTTCGATGAGATAAATACCACTATCTTCATCTGCTACATATAATTGTGGTACTGGTAATCCAGCGTCCCAGAATGCCTGAGTAAACGACAGAAAAGCGCGATTCTCTTCGCGATCAGGACCCACGACGCCGATCGCCGAACGCCCATCATCGGAGGTGAGTCGACGATACGATCTATCGGACCCGTCACCCTTGAGGCCCATGACCGCGTTCGGGGGGCAGCCAAAAAAACCTTCGAACAGCCGTACCAGTCGCTCCCGCACTCCCGCTACTCGATCAAGACAGAATCCGGTGGGCGCGGCCCCATCAGGATCGCGATCCATCGGGTCTCGTCCACCGCATCCAGAAGAATACGGAATATCATCGTGAGCGGAACCGACAGCAGCATGCCGATCGGCCCGAGCACCCAACCCCAGAACACCAGGGAGAGGAAGACCACGAGCGTCGACAAACCCACTCCCTGGCCCATTACACGCGGTTCGATGAGGTTGGCCAGAATGAAGTTGATGACGAGGTAGCCCAGCGCCACAAACGCCGCCCCACCGAATCCCATCTGCAGATACGCCAGCAGGACTGCGGGTACCGCGGCGATCAGCGAGCCGATATTCGGTATGTAGTTCAGGACGAATGCGAGGGTCCCCCACAGAAGCGGAAAGTCCACCTGCAGGATCATCAGCCAGACCGTAACCAGTACTCCCGTCGCCAGGCTGATCAGGGTCTTCAGCATCAGGTAGCGCTTGATGTTGTCGCTGATTTCCGCCAACCGGCCAAGGTGCTGCTCGGAGTGGGCGAATGCGACCAGCATCTTTTGACGAAAACCCGACCACTCGAGGAGGATGAACGTCATGGTGAGGAGGATCAGACCGATGCGGCCAAGCACGTCGCCGATCCCGGTGAAGATTCGCCCGGCAATCGTCAGCACGGCAGCCGGATCGAAGCTGTCGGCAACCATGTCCTGCGAGACATCGACACCATGGGACGCGAGCCAAGCCACCAGCCCCCCCATCTCTTCCTGCAGGCGCTGTTGGTAGAACGGGAGACTCTGCGAGAAGTCGATGACGGACGTGCCGATCAGTGTGCCAAACGCGAGCGTCACGCCGATAAGCATGACGATGATGAGGCTCACGGACAGCCAGCGCGGCACCCCCCGACTGTGGAGCCACGCCATCGGGCCCGCGAACAGAACCGCCAGAATCACGGAGAGCAGGAACGGAACGACGATGTCCGCCGACGCGCGAGCCCCGGCCACGAGAACGACGAACGCCGCTGCGCTCAACAGCCAACGGGCGGACCGCCATTCACGTCCGGGACTCATCCGAGCCATCTTCCCAATTGCCATGTGGTAAGCTAACCTCTCGTCCCCATACCTCGTCAACGGATACGGAGCACGCCTGGACATCCTCGGAAATCTGTTAATAGAGCGACCACGTGCCTGACTCTATGTCGCTGCACATCGTCGATGCATTCGCGAATAGGCCATTTACCGGCAATCCGGCTGCTGTATGCTTGTGTA
>CBDUXS010000015.1:0-14833 GCA_965371255.1 uncultured bacterium | reverse complement strand
AGGGCCAGCGGATCCATGCCGGCCCGCTCCGTGGCAAGTGCCAGCATCGTAGTGACGGTGGTCTTGCCGTGCGTGCCGGCAACGGCGGCCAGGACTTTGTCGTTTACCAGCGCACCCAGGGCCCGGGCGCGCTTCAGGGTCGGAATGCCGGCCGATCTGGCCGCCACCAGTGCCGCATGATCCTCCACCAGGGCCGAACTGTAGATGACCAGGTCGGTGCGGACGGCCGTTGCCGTGTCCGCCTCCGGCACGATCCGGATACCGTGTCGCTCGAGACTCCGCGCGGCTTCGATGTCACGATCAGATCCCGCGACGGAGTAGCCCATCGATACCAGGGCCAGAGCCAGGGCCTGCATTCCCGCGCCGGCAATCCCGAGCAGGAAAACGGGTTGACCCTCCGGCGGAAGATCCGTGCGGCGCGGAAGTGCGAGTTCAGTCATCGGCATGTCGCGCCCCCGCCTCCGGCCGCGCCAATGCCAGCACGTCCGCGGCAATTCGATCCGCAGCGTCCGGACGGCCTCGGGCCCGCATGGCAGACGCCATCGCGCCCAGCAACGAGTCCCGGTCGAGCAGTTCCAGGACGGAGGACCACAGCTCCCCGGCGGGCGTGTCGTCCTGCTCGAATACACGTGCGGCTCCCGCCTCGGCCAGTGCGCAGGCGTTCATCCGCTGATGGTCCTCCGCAGACGACGGAAGCGGTACCAGCAGCGCCGGCACACCGGCCGCTGCCAGTTCCGACGTAGACATCGCGCCGGCTCGCGATATGGCCAGCGTGACTCGATCGAGATGCTGCCCGAGCGCATTCACGTACGGCACGACCCGAATTCGATCGGCCCACGGGGTTCCCCGGATCGCCGCCGAAATGGCTTCGTGGTGAGCCGGGCCGGAGATCCACACCATCGTCACACCATCGGGCCAGCGCGTGGCACTCGAGAGCTCCCGAAGCAGCAGATCGTTGAGTCCACGGGCGCCCTGGCTTCCACCGGTGGTCAGGATCACCCGACCGGCAGGCCACTCGAAATCCCAACTGGGGGGCGCTGAACCGGGAGTCACCGTACCGGGCGTCGCAACTGGATTCCCATAGGCGTGGACGAGCGTCCCGCGGCCCGGTTTCAGATGGTTCGCCGCTTCGGGGTAGCCGAGATGGATCTGCGTCGCATGTGGCGCCAGCAGTCTCGTTACCAGGCCCGGGAATGCGTTCGCTTCCTGCAGCACCGCCGGTCTGCGAGACGCGATCGCATAGGCCAGCGCCGGAGCCGAGGCATAGCCCCCGGTTCCGACCACGACGTTGGGATTCAGGGTGCGAAACGCCTCGCGCAGACCGGCCAGCACGCGAGGCGCAGCGGCCAGGATTCGCCAGTTCTGCCACGGCCTCGAGCGTCGTAGCGGCTCCGTCGGCAGCAGCACATATGCATAGCCTGACGTGGGAAGAATCCGACGTTCGATGCCCCGCTCCGCGCCCACGAGCAGCAACTCGCACGACGGCTCCGCCCGGCGGAGTGCCGCGGCGATATTCAAGGCCGGATACAGGTGTCCGCCCGTGCCACCACCCGAGATCAATACGCGCGTCGCCACCGGTCAGCGCTTCCATGCGGTCGACACGTTGAGCAGGATTCCCGTGGCGCCGAGCATGAGGATCAGGCTCGTGCCGCCGGCACTGATGAACGGCAGATTCACGCCCGTCGTCGGAAGCAGCCCCAGCGCGACGCCCATGTGTGCGAACGCCGACAGCGACACGAGCGCCGTAATCCCGACCGCCAGAAGGCGACCGTATACATCTGGCGCATTTCGGGCGATATGGATGCCGATGAGTGTCCAGGCCACGAACATGCTTATCAGCACGACCGCCCCGATCAATCCCCACTCCTCGGCGATGATCGAAAAAATGAAATCGTTCTGAGGTTCGGGCAGGTACGACATCTTGAGACTGCTGCGTCCGAATCCGACCCCGGTAACGCCGCCCGATCCAATCGCGATCATCGACTGGTGGAGTTGGTAGCCGGTCGACGCAGCGACCGAGGATGGGTCGACGAATGTCGCGATGAAAGCACGGACCCGTTCCCGCCTGTATGCGCTCGACAGGGCGCCCAGCAGTCCAACCGGTACCATTGCCGCACCCAGCAGCGCAAAATGGGTGAGGCGCGCTCCGGCGGCGAACAGAATGACTCCGGCAAGAACGGCGATCCACAACGCAGCCGAGAAGTGCGGCTCAAACAGTACGAGGAGACACACGGACCCGACGACGAGACCGATTGGGAGCAGCCCCTCACGGATGTCGTGAAGGCGATCCTGTTTCTTGACCGCGATGGCAGACGTCCACATGACGACAGCAATCTTCGCCAGTTCCGACGGTTGAATCGTCACGCCCAGATCCAGCCATCGCCGTGCACCGTTCACCGTAGGCGCGATCGATTTCGTCCACGGCAGCAGCAAGGGGATCAACAGAAGTACGGCGACCCCGAGGATGGGCCACGCCATGGCTCGGTACAGGCGGTAGTCCACCTGGCTCGCCACGACCAGAACCAGAAGGCCGATGCCCGCGCGGGACACCTGTTGGAACAGGTAGTGGCTGTCCTGGAGTCCTTCGGACTGCGCCACGAATGAGCTGGCGCTATAGACCGACAGCAAGCCGAACCCAACGAACAGCAGGGTGAGCGAGGCCAGTGCCTTGCCCGCGACGGATGTACCCGATCCCGGGCGCACCGGAAACCCGCGCAGGCCGAAGGTCGAGGTTCTCGTGGCAGAAGTCATCAAGCGCTCTCTGCCACGGCCAGCGCGCGCACGGCCCGCACAAATGCCGCGCCCCGTACCTCGTAATTCGGGTACATGTCGAAGCTCGAGCAGGCCGGTGAGAACAGCACGACGTCTCCCGGCTCCGCGTGACGAGATGCGGCCCGTACGGCTGCGTCCATCCCGTTCTCTACGGACACGTACGCGGCGGCATCGTCCATTTCGGCGACGATCTTGGGGGCGGCTTCGCCGAACGCCACGATCGCCTTCAGCCGGTTTCGGCCTGCTTCGGCGAGCGAGGCGTAAGGTTCTCCTTTGTGCCGTCCACCCAGCATCATGATGATCGGTCGATCAAAGGATCGAACCGCAGCAGTGGCGGCCGCTACGTTTGTTGCCTTCGAGTCGTTGATCCACAGAACGCCGTCCATCTCTCCCACGGTCTCGAGGCGGTGGGGGAGATCACATTCCATGCGAAGGCCGGAATCAACGGCGGCCGTTGGACAGCCAGCCAGCCTTGCGACGATGGCGGCGGCGAGCGCGTTGGCGACGTTGTGGGCGCCCCTCAGAGGCACATCCGCGGCTGGCAACCAGCGTTCTTCCACCCCGTTGATATTCCCCACGAGCATGCCGTCGTCGGACAGCCAGGCTCCACGATCGACGGGACCTTCGAGCGAGAACCGGAACGCCCCCTCAGCAACCGAACCGGCTAGATCGAGCACGGCGGGGTCGTCGGCATTGAGGATCCAATCCGTTTCGGAATCGCCGTCGGCGAACAGTCGCTGCTTGTCGCCGTAGTAGGCCTGCAGGTCGCGATAACGATCCAGGTGGTCAGGGGCGAGGTTGAGCAGGGCACCGATCTCGACCCGAAAATTCTCCAGATCGGCCAACTGAAAGCTGCTGAGCTCAACGACGACCCATTCGGGCTGGTCCTGCTCGATGGCTGTCCACGACAGCGGCCGGCCGATGTTGCCACCGGCGACCGCAGATGTGCCGCTTTCCCGGATCAGGTTCGCGGCGAGTTGCGTCGTAGTCGTCTTTCCGTTTGTGCCCGTGATTCCAATCACGCGGCTGCTCAACGCGCCGTAGGCCAGTTCGACCTCCGCAATCGTGCGGATCCCTGCGGCGGATATCTCCTGACGCACGTCCGAAAACGGACTGATGCCCGGACTTACGACGACCAGCTCGGAGTGCAGAATCCTGTCCATGTCGTGCTGTCCGGCCTCGGCGCTGATCCCGTCCGCCCCGAGCGCCTCGGCCGCCGCTTTCTGCTCCACGCCGGCGAAAGCATCGCTCGCGTACACGATGGCACCGCGGGCAGTCGCGAGTCGCGCGGCAGCGGTGCCGGACACACCAAGACCCAGAACGCTCACGGTAGCGCCCGGACGAAACGGCATCTCGCGCGTGCTCATCGCACCTTGAGGGTCGCCAGGGCGACCAGCGCGAAGATGATTCCGATGATGTAAAACCGGATGACTACACGCGTTTCCGGCCACCCGAGCTGCTCGAAATGGTGATGCAGCGGTGCCATCCGGAACACTCGCCTGCCGGTCCCGGTGTACCGACGCGTGAGCTTGAACGTCGATGTCTGAATCAGCACGGAAAGAGCCTCCAGGACAAACATTCCACCTACGACTACAAGCAGGAGTTCCGACTTGAGCAGAACGGCAACCGTCCCGATGGCCCCGCCGAGGGCAAGAGAACCGGTATCACCCATGAACACGGTCGCGGGGGGCGCATTGAACCACAGGAATCCAATCGCGGCGCCGGCCACTGACACGCAGAAAACGGTCAGTTCGCCCGCACCCGGCAGGTAAGGCAGCCCCAGATAGAACGACGTGTCCACGCGACCCATCACATAGGCGAACAGGGCCAGCGTGAGGGCCGAAATGGCGGACAGCCCCGCGGCAAGTCCGTCGAGGCCGTCCGTCAGGTTCACGGCATTGGAGAACCCCGCGACGACCGTGGCGACGAACAGCGGGAACGCGACAGGCAGCAGCACAAGCTCGACGTTCTTGAGGAACGGAACCAGCCGGTGGGTGACGTCTCCGCCCGCCTGCGGTGGTGGCAACCACAGCAGGAGAGCACCGAACCCGATGCCTGCCACGAACTGCCAGATCAGCTTGTGCCGGGCGATCAGTCCCCGCGACTCATGCCGGACGACTTTCAGGTAGTCGTCCGTGAAGCCGATCAGGCCGGTCACAAGTGTCATCGCAAGCGCCGCCAGGATGTACCAGCGATCGAGTGGCGCCCACAGAAGTGTCGAGGTAAAGATCGACACCAGGATGATGATCCCACCCATGGTCGGCGTGCCGGCCTTCTGGTGATGCGTGCTCGGTCCGTCGAGGCGCACCACCTGCCCGATGTTCCGGGCTTCGAGGAGGCGGATGATCGGTGGCCCGGCCACGAAGGATACGAGCAACGCGGTGACCATGGCACCAGCAGCACGAAACGAGATGTACTGGAACACGTTGAAGATGATGTGACGGTCCGCGAGTGGGAAGAGAAGGTGGTACAGCATCAGCCGCCCGCTTCCCCGCACTGCTTGATCAGACCCTCTACGACACGCTCCAGCCGCTCCCCTCGCGAGGCTTTCACGAGGACGACCTCTCCTTCACTGGCTTCAGCCGCGATGCCGGATACGGCCTCGGCCACCGAACCGATGGCGGCCACGCGATCGGATCCATTGCGAGTCTGCTCGAAGGCGGCGTGAAACTCGCCCAGGGCGAATATCCGTTCGAACCCGGCGTCGAGCAGCCGCCGGGCAACGCCCAGGTGCGCCTCGGCCGAGTCAGAACCGAGCTCGAGCATCGAGGCGACGACTGCGCTGCGCGGCCGTCCGGGAAACCATGTCTCGCAGTACTTGATGGCGGCTTCAAACGACTCGGGGTTGGCGTTGTAACAATCCGCGATGATCGTCAACGAGCCGGCACGGACGATGGCTCCGCGCATTCCAAGGGGACGGAAGCGAGCCAGGCCGTGAGCAACTGCGACCGCCTCGACCCCCAGTTGTTCGGCCATGGCCGCGGCCAACAGCGCATCCCTGAGATGATGTTCACCTCCAACATGAAGTCGGTATTCAACACCTGAGTGCTCGAAACTCAGCGCTTCCGCACCGACTTCATATCGTTCGGGTCGGAAGTCCGCTTCCGGCCCCAGGCCGGCCACGACGACGTCCTCCCGAATCTGGCGAGCCCCGGTGGCCAGCTCCGAAGGCAATTCGCCGACGACCACGCGGCCCCCCACCTGCGCCATGCGAATGAGCGCCAGCTTCTCCCGCAGCACACCGTCGACATCTCCGAATCCTTCGAGGTGAGCGGCGCCTACGGTCGTCACGACGGCATCGTCCGGTTCCGCGATCGCGGTCAGCCGGGCAACTTCCCCGGGTGCGCTACTCCCCAGTTCAAGCACCCAATAGCGAGCTTCGGGCTCGGCCCGGAGAATCGCGAGCGGCAGCCCCGTGAGGCTATTCAGGTTGCCGGGCGTCGCCCATGTGAAAGCTTCCTCGCCGAGCGCGAGGGCGAGCATTTCTTTCACGGTCGTCTTGCCCGAACTTCCGGTCACGCCGACCACACGCGCCCCGCTGCGCCGACGAGCGAAGCGAGCAACATCGCCCAGTGCCCGCAGGGTGTCCGGGGCGGGAAACCACTCCAGGTCGATGTCCGGCGCTTCCCAGTCGGCCGGCACGATCGCGCCGATCGCGCCGTTTCGTGCCGCTTGTTCCAGAAAGTCGACGCCATCGACCCTGGCACCTTGGAGAGCGACAAACAGTTCTCCGGCCCGCACCTCTCGCGAGTCAATGGATACGCCGGTGTACCGACGAGTTTCCGACCCTGGCGGCAGTCCCAGGGCACGGCGGATCTCGTGGCTCTCGAACGTGGCGCTCACCGGGAACCTCCCGTCAGATCGCCGACGATGGCCACCTCGTCAAACGGCACTTTCTTGCCGCGGATATCCTGGTATGTCTCGTGACCCTTCCCCGCCAGCAACACGACGTCTCCGCTGCTCGAGGTCGTGACGGCCTGCTTTATGGCCCCGGCCCGATCTTCGATCACCTCGAAGGCGGCTCTGCCAAGTCCTGCCGTGATGTCCTCCACGATGCGGCGAGGGTCTTCCGTTCGAGGATTGTCGGTCGTGACGATCACCCGGTCTGCCGTCGCGACCGCGGCCTCGCCCATCAGCGGCCGTTTTCCCCTGTCGCGCTCACCGCCGCAGCCGAACACGACGGTCAGGCAGCCGTCCGTCAGCAAACGGAGTGCCTCCAGGGCTCGCGTCATTCCGTCAGGGGTGTGCGCGTAGTCCCTCACCACGAGCGGACCCGGAGCACGGGCCAGCACTTCCATACGACCGGATACCTGCGGCGCTGTCCCGAGCCTGGATGCCAGGGCGGCTGGATCGGCTCCAAGCACATGTGCGGCGGCCGCGGCCCCCAACGCATTCGAGACGTTGAATTCGCCAAGCAGCGGCAACGTGACTTCCGAACTTCCCGTGGGCGTGACCATCGTCCACCGGCTCCCGTCGGCGGTGTGACGCACGTCGGTAGCCCGGACGTCAGCGTCGCCGACCAGACCGAACCTCAGCGTGTTGACGCCATCGAACACCGGGGATTCCCATGCCGGGTCGTCCGCGTTGATGACGGCCATTCCGTCGGGCGCCAACAGCTCGACGAATCGGAGTTTCGCTTCCCGATATGCGTTCATGTCGGAGTGATAGTCGAGGTGCTCGCGAGTAAAGTTCGTGAACACCGCGACCTGAAACTGCAGCGCTTCGACCCGTCGCTGATCGAGCGCGTGGGAGGACACTTCCATCGCCAGATAGTCCGCTCCGGAGGCAGCGACGGTCGCAATGTCCGCAGTCAGATCGACCGGACCTGGGGTCGTCATCCGTCCGCGGGGTCGGTGTGATCCATCCGTCATGAACAAGCCGAGGGTTCCGAGGGCCGCCGTGGCGCCAATACTCCCGAGCAGATGGCGCATCAGGAGGACGGTCGTCGTCTTGCCGTTCGTTCCGGTGACGCCGATGACATTCAGGCCCGCAGCGGGATCGCCGGCGGCGAAGGACGCAACGTGCGCCGCGGCTGTCCTCGAGTCCGGCACGCGGAGTGTCGGGATCGTCACATCGACCTCTCGATCGACGATCGCGGCAACTGCTCCTGCGGTGGCCGCGCTCCCGATGAAATCGTGCCCGTCCACCAGCGAGCCCGAAACGGCGCAGAAGAGATCGCCGGGCTCGACTCGCCTTGAATCCATGCGCAACGCGACGAAGCCCTCGGGGGGCTGTCCGACCCAGGAGAACGATATGTTGTTCTCCCGAAGCCGCGACTCGGCGCCGCACATGGCGATCAAAGGATCCGCGCTTCCTCTGTCGATGTTCTCGATCGTTCGGCCGAGACTCGGCCCCGCCACACCCGCCACACCCGCCACACCCGACGCTCCGAGCCCCCCCACCGTCAGTGGAGGAGCACCGTGGCTCCACGCACGACCAGGGCTCCGGCTGCCGGCTGGCTGCGCCGGACTCGTTCCGGAACCTCGTCGCTGAGTTCCACTTCAAATCCAGCTTTAAGCAATTGCGTAACCGCAGCCCTTAGACCGAGACCCCGGACATCAGGAATGACGACCTCACTGGACTCGGTACGGGTCGTTGTGACGGCTCGCGCTCGGAGTGGATTCGTGGCGGCGAACCGATAAGGAGTGGGGTTTTCGGAAAGGGCCGGGCTCGAGGCGGACCAGTCGTACCCGGTGTCTGCGCGTCGGGCCAGCCGGCCGGCGAGGAACCCGGAATCCTCAGCTGCCATGATCGCCTGCATCACGGCACGGCTCACGGGTGCGGCCGCAGCGCCACCGTATATGGTGCTCTTTGGATCATCCAGCTTGGCCAGTACTACGAGCTGCGGATCATCCGCCGGAACGTATCCCACAAATGACGCGACATACCGGCCAGTGGCGTATGTTCCGCCCGCCGAGACTCGTGAAGTTCCGGTCTTGCCCGCGATGTCGATCGTGCGCAGTGCCGCCTCGTCGCCGGTACCGCCCTTCCGGACAACTTCGGTTAGCACGGCCGTAATCTGGTCCGCGATCCGCTCGTCGATGATCCGCCGCACGGACCTGGACGCTCTCTGGAATTCGACCTGCCCATCCGGAGCGCGAATCTCGCGAATCAGGGTCGGACGCATGAGCACCCCACCATTGGCCAGTGCTCCGTAGGCGGCGACCAGCTGAATGGATGTCACGGTCAGCTCGTAGCCAAAGGCAAGCGACTGCTGGCTCAGCAGACTCCAGTCCGACGGACGGTGCAGCGCACCGGCGGACTCCGAGGCAGTCTCGATGCCGGTGGGCGTTCCGAATCCGAAGTCGCGCAGATAGCTGTACTGCAATCCGGGCTCGATTCGCTCGGCAAGCTTGGCGGCGCCGATGTTGCTGGAATGGAGCACCACCTCGGCGACTGACAGCGAATCGTAGGCGTGGACATCTGTGATCGTGCGGAAAGGAGTTCGATACGTGCCGCCTTCGACATCGATCCGTTCATCGAGATTCGCCAGATGTTCCTGCAGCAGCGTGGCCAGCAGGACCACCTTCGCCGTCGATCCCGGCTCATACGGATTCGTAAACGCCGGCACACCGTATTCCGAAGCGCTGCTTTGACTCGCAAGGGCGAGGATTTCGCCCGTCGCCGGATCCGCGAGAATCACGTCACCGCCCGAGGCGCCCGTCTCGGATAGAGCCCGAGCGAGAGAGGCTTCGGCGATCTCCTGCAGTTCAGCATCGATCGTGAGCACGATGTCACGTCCGGGCTGGGCCGGCACGGTCCCGGCATCGGGAATCGGGTACAGGGCCCCGTGAGCATCGCGCCGACTCAGTTGCTCGCCCGGAGTGCCCGCAAGCAGGTCGTCGAATACCAACTCGAGGCCCGAGAGTCCGCGGCCATCGGCATCGATGGTACCAAGCAGGCCGCTGGCCAACCGACCTTCGGGATAGACGCGAGCGGGAACAGCCTCAAAATGAATGCCCTGGGGCACTGCATTCTCCAGTTGAGCCCTGACCCGGCCACGTACCTGTCCGAGCGACTCCCATCCACCCGTGGCATCCCGAAGCCTGGACACGTCCCGGGCTCCGAGGTCGAGAATCCGGCGCATGGCCTCCAGGGCTCGATCGCGATCATTGACCTCGGCGGCGGCGTAGAACACCCGGTATCTATCCTGCGAGACGGTGAGCGGACGCATGTTCCGGTCGTAGATTCCGCCACGGATCGCGTGCAGTTCCGTACGTTCGGTCGTCTGGCTCACGGCCCGGCGATGCCACTGGCTTCCTTGAATTACCTGCAGCTGGAAGGCACGGAGCGTCATCAACAGGCCGACGACGACGACCAGGCCGCAAAGAAGTCGGCACCGGCAGAGGTACGTGCGCGCAATGGCACGGGCCTTCTTGCTCGGTCGGCCGCGCCTGGTCATGATCCGTCTCCTCCCATCGCGTCCGGTACCCTCACATCAACTACGTGCAGAACTTCATTATCGCCTGCCTCCCGCAGGCCGAGGCCAGCCGCGGCTCTTGCGATCCGTTGCAAGGAAGACAGCGAATCCACGCGTACGATCTCATAGGAAAGCTGCTCTTCGAGCAGTTTCACTTCCTGCCGTAACTCAACGATCGACTCGGCCAGAAGCGTGCCTTCGGAAGTGCGACGCACGGAAAGGAGAAGTCCACTGAGCATTACCAGGACTGCGATGATGAAACCTGTCCGCCGGGATGCATGGCCGGGCCGACGTCCCGGACGACCCTTCCTGCGGGCGGTGGGCCGACCCTTCCCGAACCGGCTCACGACCGTCGCCATCCGCGCAGACGGGCACTTCGCGACCTCGTATTCCGATGTAGTTCCGATTCGGACGGGCGAATCGGTTTACGGGTCAGCAGCGTGCCGAGACGTTTTCCACGGCACTGACAAATCGGCGATTGCGGGGGGCACACGCATTCCCGGCTCCACTCGCGGAATGCCGTCTTGACGATTCGGTCCTCGAGAGAGTGGTACGCGATTACGGCCATTCGCCCTCCGGATTCCAACACGTCGCGCAGGTCCGGCAGGGCTGCCTCCAGAGCATCGAGTTCATTATTCACGGCGATACGCAGCGCCTGAAACAGGCGCGCCTTCGTACCCGCCCTCAACCCGGAGCCCAGGGCCGTCGTGCAAGCGGCCATGAAATCGTCCGCCGTGCGGAACGGCTCGGTGGCTCTGCGTTTCACGACTTCGCGCGCGAGCCGTCTCCATCGTCTTTCCTCACCGAGTTCCCGAAAAATCCGACCCAACTCGGCTTCGGACTCAGCATTCAGTAAATCGGCCGCAGTTCTCCCTCCGTCGGCTGTCCCGCCCATCCGCATATCCAACGGTGTGCTCCGACGGAAGGAGAAACCGCGAGCCTGTATGTCCAACTGGTGCGACGACACTCCCAGATCGAACAGGGCACCTCGCACCATTCCTGTCTCCGATCTCGACTTCGCGATATCCGCGACGTCGCGAAAATTGCCTTCGACCAGGGTCACCCGGTCCGCGTACATTCCCAGACGTGCCGTTGCGGCCGCGATGGCCTCCGGATCTCGATCGACTCCGATCAACACGAGGTCCGGATCCGCGCGAAGCAACAGTTCCGCATGGCCGCCTCCCCCTAACGTCGCGTCGATCCAGGTCCCGCCGCTGCCGGGTTCCAGAAGTGCGATGACTTCAGCCGCAAGTGCCGGCTCGTGCGAGTACTCTGTGCTCACATCCGGTCGGTCCTGGCGTTGCGCCGCTTCAGACGAAAATACTTCCGGCGATGTCGCCGATATCTCCTTCTGTTCCCTCAACCGCGCGCGCGAAGCGGGCGGGATCCCAGATCTCGATCTTGTCCAGCGCGCCTACGAGTCTGGCCTCGTCGGAAATCCCTACCTGCAACCGCAGGCGTTCTGCGATCAGGATTCGGCCCTGCTTGTCGGGAGTGACTTCCTGTGCATTGGCTGTGAGACTCAGAAGCGCATGGCGCTTGTTTGGACGGCTCAGGGCGAGCTGGCGCATCCGTTGTTGGACCTCGCCCCAGTTCTCGCTCGGATAGAGTGTCAGGGCATCGGGGTGAGCCTGTATCAGAACGAAGGAAGCGCCTGCCTCAGCCCCCTTGCGGAAGGTTGCCGGCAGCGTGATGCGCCCTTTTTCGTCTACCTGATTGAGGTAGCTTCCGAGGTATCCGCCCACTGTGCCCCATGATTATCTGGAAGGTTGCGAGAAATCCCCACGGTTTCCCACTTTTCCCCACTCCGCCCCATTGTACCCGTCGCGTATGGGAGACGCAACCCCCGAGTGTGGTTTCCACCACACGCGAAAAGCCCGGCAGGACGTGGCGTCTTGCCGGGCTTTTCGGTCGGTCTGGAGCGGCTGTGCCGCCCCGGGGTTCAGATCGTGATCAAGCGCACGCCTTCCGAACGATCTGCTGCTCACGGTACAGGTAGACATCGGCGCTCTCGCGGATCTGCGCCTGGCTCTCCCTCTGAATGGCACCGGCTCGGCTCAGGTTGGGTAGAACCTGCTCGAACTGGGACAGTGCGCGCCGAGCAGGCTGGCACGCCTCTGCGTCCTCGTTCGCCTGATCGATCCGCACGCCCAGCTGGTAGTGGCTGAACGCCGTGAAGAAGTACAACTGCTGGCGCGTTTCGCCTGGCGTGGCGAATTCGCTTCCTACCCTGAAGAGCTCGATCGCCCTGTCGTAGCGACCTGCCTTGTAGTGGTCGTTGTAGCCCCGGCTCAGCAGCTGGCCGGCAACGATATCCGGATCCTCACCATCGTCCACCGCGGCTCGCAGGTCCACGAGAGCCGCCTGGGAGTTTCCTGCGCTCAACTTGAAGAAGCCGCGCTTCGTCCTGCCGCGCGCGAGGTCAGGATCGATTCGCAAGGCTTCGTCCATGGCGGCGATGGCCGCTGGATAGTCCTCCATTCGTGCGTGAACGTCTGCCCGCAGCGACCGCAGCGAGGCGTCGTCAGGCAATTGCGCCTGGGCCCGGTCGGCGAACGACAAAGCCGCGTCGTAGTCGCCGACTTCCAGATAAGCCGCCACGACGTTCTTCAAGATCTGCGGATCAGTCTCCGCACCCTTGAGCTCGAGAACCATTTCGTAGGCCTCAACCGCAATGAGGATCGCTTCTTCGTCGGCGACGCGGCTCCCGTCACTCGTGCTTCCGTCGGTCGTCGATTCCGCAGTTCCCTTGTTGAGCGCCACGTTGCCCAGAAACTCCCACAGTCCCGCGTTGGTCGAGTCAACCTCGATGCCGGCCCGGAGTAACGCGATCGCTTCGTCATAGCCGCCGGCCTTGGCGAGCTCAAACGCGATGTTCATCCGCACATCGGCGTCACCCGGATTAAAATTCAGATACTCGCCGTACAATTCGTTCGCGCGCTCGAGATTGCCGAGTTGCGCCTCTGTGAATGCGAGCGAGTTGATAGCATCGACCTCGGCTGGATTCTGGGTCACCACAGCCTGGAGGTATTCCCGCGCCCGCTCGTAGTCCTCAAGGCCCATATATACGCGGCCGATCAGATACTGTCCCGTCATGCTGTTCGGATTGAACGCCACGGCCTTCTCGCAGTTGCGCAGCGCATCGTCATATTGCTCCGCGCTGAGATAATCCGCACAGAACAGGAGAGAGCGCTGATAGTCGACCTGGCTTTCGATGGCTTGCATGATTCGATTCGCGGCTTCGTTCACACCCTTCTTTCCGTCGTCCTGCACCGCAAACTCGGGAATCGGAGTCGAATCGCCGCTACGCGCATCCACGAACTGAACCGTGAATGCGTTGCCGGCGGAAGATCGTGCGATCGTCCCATGGAGCACCAGATCGGCATCGAGCCGGCCAGCCAGCTGGCGCCACTGAATGAGACCGAGATCGTTCGCGTCGAGCTTCAGTTTCTTGAGCTCATCCTTAACGGTGCGTTCCGCAATCGGAGACAAGGTGCCCGCGTCCTCGAGACGCTCGAGAACCTCTTCCGACACCTTGCGACCGAAGTTGCGCTTCACCCCCCGTTCCTGGGCGATCGGGGCAACCAGCACCTTGGCACGGCCGCCACTGGATCCCGACTCTTGCGCCGCTGCAGGCGTCGCCATCAGGACTGCCAGAAAGACTCCTGCCGCCAGCATGCCGACGGGCTTTCCTACGACTCGCATCATGCTTCTGTCCTCGATTCGTTGTCCAATCGGTGAAACGCGGGGATTCGACCCCTCCGTTCCACCTCTACGACACTAATGTCCGTATTCAGGTTCCGCCCTTACCGTATCCGCGCCGAACCGAAACACCACCGCACAATGGGCGAAGCTGGATTCGAACCAGCGACCTCCTGCTTGTAAGGCGCGACGTACAGAAAGCCAACTTCGACGCAGACGGGTGTAAGCGAGTTACGGTATCGCATATCTATGCGGTCCCGCCAGCCTTGCTGTCGAATTCGCCCGCAATACTTAGACGATCATACGGCAGAATTAGACACTCTGCCGGAGAGAAACAGACCCAGAAACAGACCCAGGCGAGGTCAGTATGGCACAGAGTCGGCCCCTGTCCCGACGCACTCACCGTTGACGGCGACGCGAAGGAGCTAATCACCCGAAAAATCGAGATTTGCAGCGGTTATTCCGGCGGATACGAAGCCCGCGACGATGGCGATCACCGCAATCGTAGACTCCTCATTGATCCCTGTCCGCTCAACCTTCTGCACGTCGTTCAAGGATACTCTGACGCCAAGTGCCTCACCGAGGACCGGACGCGGTTGCCCTTTGGGTCTACCAAAAAGACTGTCAGCGGTGACGGTGGCATCTTCCAGTACAATCTGGCGACCGTCCATCAGCGTGACACGGATGGGGTCCGGGAGCTGGGAGTCAGCGGTCGTCTCGACCTCAGTCCACTTGTAGCAGGCGGGCAGAAGCGCGATGAGCGTAAGCGGGAGAACGACGAATCGAATGAACCTGAAACGTCTGAAGTACAGCATAGCAGCCCTCCTTTGGGTGCAGGTCCGATACAGGCTGCCGTACAACCAATAGTAAAGAGGTCAAGTGAGAGTCAAGTATGCCTCCTACGGCCGTGCTGCCCTGCCCCGCCTCTCCGCACCTTCC